>NZ_JBFWVN010000121.1:0-2530 GCF_050246715.1 Methylocystis sp. | reverse complement strand
ACAATCAGAATGCGGTGACCCATCTCCGCAAGCGCCGCCAATGTATTCTGGGACGTCGTCGACTTGCCGATGCCCCCCTTCCCGTAAAACGCGATCTGCCGTAGTGACATCTTCGTCTCCTGCTGTGCGCTGCCGTCGTCCCTCACCGTCGACTTCCGGCCCTGAATCTGCGCCTGACCGGGAGCTTTCCTTCTCTCGCGCATCGGCGCGGTTTAGGGTCCGATCGAGTTGCGATGGCCATCTCGCAAGGCGCATGCCAGCAGCTTCAAAAGTTTTTATTGCGTAATTTCAATTAGTTCTAAGTTAGCCGGCATGGATGTTTCGATGTTTGAAAGTTGACATGAGGAATGACCGGCACATTGCTGCGCGGTTCTGACAGAGCGACGAAACCCAAGGATGGAGGGACGCGGGCGACGTCTCGCGCCGTGCTGGAATTGAGTTCGCCTGTCGCCCGGCGATGAGCTGTCACAGACCGATCAGGAATCGAGTTTGCCCGTCGCGCGGCGACGAGCTGTTTCACGCCGGTCAGGAATTGAATTCGCCGCTCACGCGGCGTCGAGCAGTCTCGGCGACGATCGGGTCGGAATCATTGAGCAGCGGCGCGACATCCTCCGCCGACAGTCGCGACGCCAGGCAATGGCGCACCCGCCAATCCGGATCCTCGCGAAGATGTGACAATTGTTCCATTGTCATGCGCTGCGCGACTTCCAGCCGAACATCGGCCGACGGATCAAGCGCCATTCGACCCAGCCACTGCCCGTCAATGCGTTGTGCAACAATTCGTCGCACCTCAACTTCCGAATCGTCAATCATCAATACGAGCAACGGCGGATCAAGTCGACGCGCAACGACGATGCGCACGTAATAATCTTCATCCTTCATCATCGGCAACAGATCGGCGCCTTCGAGAAGAGTCGCGATTCTTATGCGTACCTCGCGATGAGGGTCCTTGCGAAGCTCCAACCGGTATCGATGCGGCAAGCGTCGCACCGCCTCCCAGCGAACGGTCTCATCGGGATCGTTCAGCATCGCCGGAAGCAGGAAGGCATTCACGAACTTTGCCGCAATCGCCCGCACTTCAAAATGAGGGTGTGCGAGATGTTCTTCGGCGAGCTCCGGATTCCAAGCAAAAAATCTGTCGATGCGTCGCGCGTAACGATCTTGCACACAGGATTTGCGCAATTCGCAGCGACCCGACGCCAACAGATCCTGATGACGACAGGCGCCGCAATCGACATCGCGCCCTAAATAGTCTCGCGCCTCTTCAATGTCAGTCGTCATCGGAAACGCCGATCCTGTCGAGAACGCCAAGCAACACTTTTGCGCCGATCTTATCCGTCGGATCAAGCTCCTGCAGCTTCATTACGGCTTCTCGGCTCTCTTCGATCTCGCCCAGCCGCATTTTCAAATAGGCGTAACCTTTCAGGGTGAATAGATAGAAGCGCGGGAGCACCGCGTCATAGCTGTCAAAGACCGCATCGTCTTTGGTGACCAGTCGCCATTCGATGGAAAAATTGTTCTCGCGCGCGGCTTTCACAAGGCAGCGTTCGGCGATGCTTAACGCCTCCCGCAAACGTCCCTTGTAAAAATAGAATCGATAAAATCCGATCAGCACGGCGGCGTGATCGGGGGCGTGCGTCTCCGCTTGCCGCAAATATTCCTCGGCCGCCGCCGAGTCGGCATAGACTTCGGCGGCGCGCCAGAGACATATTTCCGCTTCCTCTGGCAGGCCTCCGCCAAGAATCGCTTCGGCGAGGTAATTCCGGTCGCCGAGGCTGGTATCGACATCCTCGAAATGCATCGTCCGAGTTTGCCTTCGGCTCAGTGCGCATGCTCCACGAAGGTCACGGCGCTGCTCGAGCACGAGCCGCCGGCGCTTTTCGGATCATGGAATTTCAGCCCGCCGCCGGTCGGCGAATCGGCGAAATCAATCGTCACGCCCTCAAGCAATAGGCGGCTTTGCGCCGGCAGGTAGAATTTCAGCCCATCGACGACAAATTCCTGGTCGCCGTCGCGCGGGGTCGCCTCGACGTCGAATTCCGCCGACATGCCGGAGCATCCGCCAGGAGACACAAACAGACGGAATCCGCCTGCAGGATTAGCGCTGAACTGAATCATTCGCCGAACGAATTTTTGCGCGGCGGGAGTCATCGTAAATTTCATCAAATCCTCCTTACGCCGGCGGCTGATAGCGCGGGTAGGAATTGTCGATCACGCAAGTATTGTCGACCGGGCAGACGGCTGCGCATTGTGGCGCGTCGAAATGACCGATGCACTCCGTACACTTTTTCGGATCGATCACGAAGGTTCCGTTTTTTTCCGAAATTGCGACATTGGGGCATTCCGGTTCACAGGCCGAGCAGCTCGTGCACTGCGAAGCGATGATTTTCAAAGCCATTGCGTCTTCTCCTTAAGACCCTGCGGGGCTTAGGCCCCGCAAGTCTCTCTACATTTCAGCGTTACGCGGCATTGATGAGCGCGCCCTGGCGGATCTCTGCGTCGCCGCGCTGGACATGTTCGATCTCGCCGG
>NZ_JBFWVN010000120.1:0-2627 GCF_050246715.1 Methylocystis sp. | reverse complement strand
ACACTGTCGACTCGAAATCCTGGCGGAACGATTGCAGAAGGCCGCAGAGATACCGTCATTGCGCTGATTCCCCAGTGAAACCAGCGCCAGTCGGCGCTTCGACTGCATCAAATGTGAGTCAGAGCCCCGATTGGATGCCGAAACACACGATAGGCTGTATCGGCCCAAACGCTCGACGCTGTATTGGTCTTGTCGAGCAAGCCGTCGCGCAATCGCGCGCCCTCATAGGCGGCGGCGTCGGTGGCCGACCATTTGCGGATGAAGCCGAAGCCGTGGTCGATCGAAATGTGGTTCTGATAACCAAAGACCGGAATCGCAATATCGCAGGGCGGCGTCGAGCCGTCCTCTTTGGCCTTGGCCTTGGTGAACTTCACCGTCCAGCGCGCATCGCGGTCCTTTTGGCGCAGCTTGCCAGGCCGCGCTTTCCAATCCTCGGGAATGCGGCCCTCTTTGATCGTTTTCTTCTCTTCCGCCGTATTGCGCTGCCGTGGCGCGGCGACAAGCGTCGCGTCGACGATCTGTCCGGACATGGCGATGAAGCCCGACGCCCTCAGCGCCGCGTCGAAGCGCGCGAACAAAGGCTCGATCGCGCCGGCTTTGCGTAAGCGGTGTTGCGGCCACACCTTCCAACGGACGCTGAAAGCAGCGAGTCTGATCTCCTGACGGAGATAAGGCTTGTGTCCAGACTTGATCATACGCTTGAGCCTAAGCGCGACGCTGTTCGGCGGATCGAAGTGATCGCGGGCGGCGGCGAGCGCCGTCGTCGTTGGTCGGATGACGAGAAGGCGCAAGCGGTCGAGGAATCCTTGGCGCCCGGCGCTGTCGTTTCGGAAGTTGCGCGCCGCCGCGGACTGACGCCGCAGCAACTATTTTCCTGGCGACGCGAAGCGCGGCGGAAAGCGGTGTTGTCCGGAGGCGCGCGCTTCGCGCCTGTCGTTGTCGAGACGTGGGACGAAGCATCGTTACCGCCTGTGCCGTCATTATCGGAGAGCAAATCCATCGCTGCGCGGCCGCATGTGATCGAACTCGATATTGACGGCACGAGCGTCTGGGTCTGGCGCGGCGCCGATGTGGCGATGGTCACGGCGATTGTCGGCGCCTTGAAGAGGCGCGCATGATCGGCCCGACGGGCGCGGTCCGCGTCATGGTGGCGACGAAGCCCGTCGACTTCCGCAAGGGCGCGGAAGGTTTGGCGGCTCTGGTGCGCGAGACGATGCAGGCCGATCCCTTCGACGGTGCCATTTATGTTTTTCGCGCCAAGCGGGCGGATCGGATCAAACTTGTATTCTGGGACGGCACGGGCGTGTGTCTGTTCGCCAAGCGGCTGGAGGACGGCGAGTTCCGT
Organism: Methylocystis sp.; assembly: GCF_050246715.1. Classification (NCBI taxonomy): domain Bacteria; kingdom Pseudomonadati; phylum Pseudomonadota; class Alphaproteobacteria; order Hyphomicrobiales; family Methylocystaceae; genus Methylocystis; species Methylocystis sp. Next base: position 1,282 of record NZ_JBFWVN010000120.1, on the reverse strand, counting down.
TGGCCAAAGATCGAAGACGGGGTGCTGCGATTATCCGCGGCGCAATTTTCGGCGCTGCTCGAAGGGCTGGACTGGAAACGCGTGCGCGCGAAAGAGACGCCGGCGCCGGCTCTGGCCGGCTAATCTGCGGCATCGTGAATCGGCGCTGCAAATATCGTCGCGACGTGCCCGAAAATATGATCTGCTTTGCTTATGCCGCAAGCGATCGAAGCGCTTCCCGATGATCCAAACGAACTGAAGGCGATGCTTCTTGCCGAACGGGCACGCAACGAGCGGCTCGTTCAGATCATCAAGGAGATGCAGCGTCATCGATTCGGTCGCCGCGCTGAGACGTTGCCAGAAGACCAGATGCTGCTGGCGCTGGAGGATGTCGAGCAGACAGAAGCGAGCGCTGCGGCAGAAAAAGAAAGCCGTTCGGCTGCTGATCGCTCCGAAGCCGCGCGTCAACGTCGACGCAATCGCGGCGCGCTGCCTGCCCATCTGCCGCGTATCGAGACCATCGTCGATATCGAGGACAAAGCCTGCCCGTGCTGCAAGGGCGCGCTGCACCAGATCGGCGAAGACGTCTCCGAGCGACTCGACATCGTGCCGGCGCAGTTCCACGTGCTGGTGACGCGGCGTCCCAAATATGCCTGCCGCGCCTGCGAGGAAGGCGTCGTGCAGGCGCCGGCCCCGGCGCGGCTGATCGAAGGCGGCCTGCCGACGGAAGCAACTGTCGCCCATGTGCTCGTCTCCAAATACGCCGACCACCTTCCGCTTTATCGTCAGGCGCAGATTTACGGGCGGCAAGGGATCGACCTCGATCGATCAACGCTCGCCGACTGGGTTGGCCGCGCCGCCTGGCATTTGCGCCCCGTGCATGAGCGGCTTCTGGAGCATATCCGCGCCTCGACGAAAATCTTCGCCGACGAAACGACCGCACCCGTGCTGGATCCGGGGCGCGGACGCACCAAGACCGGTCAACTTTGGGCCTATGCGCGCGACGACCGGCCGTTCGGCGGCGTCGATCCGCCGATCGCCGTCTATGTCTACGCGCAAAACAGAAAATCCGAGCAGCCGCTCGCACATCTTTCCGGGTTCAGCGGCGTCGTGCAGGTCGATGGCTACGCCGGCTATCGCGCGCTGGCGCAGAAAAACAGCGTGTCGCTCGCCTTCTGCCGAGTAGGCGAGGATGTCGCCATCCCCGCCCCTCACAGACCCGGACGTGCGGGTTACCCGCATCCGGTTCTTCGCGCGCGAGCTTTGCTCATTGGGCGACGTACGAGTGAACGATCAAGGCTGG
>NZ_JBFWVN010000119.1:0-2702 GCF_050246715.1 Methylocystis sp. | reverse complement strand
AGCAACTTTAGCCGATTTCCGCGAAGCGCAGGGTCGGCATCGTTGACCGTGACCTTGTCGAAGAAAGCATCGACCGGCTTCCGAAGCTCCGACATAGCCGCCATCGCGGCTGTGAAATCCTCGTGGCCGACGGCGTCGCGCGCAGCGGCCGCGGCCTTGATCAAGGCGACATGCAGCGCCTTCTCCTCGGGCTGCGTCAGCAGCGCCGCATCGGGCGCGGCGGCGTAGCTCTTGCCGTCCTTCTTCTCCTCGATGCGAAGGATGTTCGCGGCGCGCTTCTGCGCCGTCAGGAGATTGGCACCGTCCTCGCCGGCGAGGAACCGGGCGAGCGCATCGACCCGCGCGAGGAGCCGCACCAGATCGTCCTCGCCGCCGAGCGCGAACACCGCCGCGATCAGATCGTGGCGAACGCCCTTCTCCTTCAGCGCGACCTTCATGCGGTCGGCGAAGAAGCGCACTAGCTCGTCGGCGATTGCATTGATTCTATCTCTCTTTGGCGAAACTGAAGGAAAATCCGGCTGTTGGCTTATCGCCTGGTGAAAAAGCCTTCGAGATGAAAATCTCAGACCATTTTCGATTATGAGCCGGATCGCCCCAAGCGCAGCACGCCGAAGCGCGAAGGGATCTTTTGAGCCTGTTGGTTCCTCGTTAATCCAGAAGAATCCTGCCAGCGAGTCCAGCTTATCAGCTAGTGCCAGCGCGACGCTGACCGGAGCCGTGGGACATTCGTCGTTCGGCCCCTGCGGCGCGTAATGCTCGGCGATGGCGGCCGCCACCTCGGGCGCCTCGCCCTCGGCGAGCGCGTAATAGCGGCCCATGATGCCCTGCAGCTCGGGGAACTCGCCGACCATGCCGCTCGTCAGGTCCGCCTTGGCGAACTTCGCGGCGCGGCGGACTTTGTCCTCGTCCGCCCCCGGCACAGGCTTCGCGATCTCGACCGCGAGCGCCTCCACCCGCGCCATCTTGTCGGCGAGCGTGCCGAGCTTCGCGTGAAACACGATGTCCTTCAGCACCGGCACGCGGCTTTCGAGCGTCGCTTTGCGATCCTGATCCCAGAAGAATTTGGCGTCGGCGAGGCGCGCGCGCAGCACCCGCTCGTTGCCGGCGACGATGGCGGCGCCCTTGTCCTTCGTCTCCATGTTGGAGACAAGCAGGAAACGCGGCGCGAGCCTGCCGGCGCCATCGACGATCGCAAAGTATTTCTGATGCGTGCGCATCGTCGTGGTGAGCACTTCCGGCGGCAGCTCCATGAAGGCGTCGTCGATCCGACCCATCAGCACGACTGGCCATTCGACAAGGCCGGTGACCTCGTTGAGCAGCGCCTCATCACTCTTGACGAAAAACCCAGCCGCTTTGGCCTTCGCCTCAGCCTGGCTTGCTATCACCAGTCGGCGTTCCGCCTGATCAACGATGACAAATGCACTCCGCAGGTCTCGCTGGTAGCTTTCGAATGACCGAACTTTGATCGGACGACGAGAAAGAAATCGGTGTCCGTATGTGGTGTCCGAGATGGGCATTTGAATCATTGCCTGCGTGCCAATAGTGGCAGGAAACTGCACCACCCCATCAACAAGCGATCCGTCGAATACACAAAGGACGGAATGGAGTGGCCTAACCCATCGCACGAGACCATGTCCCCATCGCATGGATCGCGGCCAATCAAAACCATAGACGATTTCCGGTATGGTTTCGGCAAGCAGGTCGCGAGTAGGTTGCCCCGCAACCGAATCTCTAAAAAAATAAAATTTTCCCTTGGGTGTTTCTTCCTCGGTCAATTGCTCAATTGAAGTGAGCCCATTTGACTTCATAAATCCCTTTAGAGCTTCGGCCGAAGCGCCCACTTTCGGACCGCGTTTCTCAACTACGACATCTTTTTGGCTAGTCGGCACATCGTATGCGACTGCAGTGAGTCGACGTGGTGTTACAAACGTAAGAACATTCTCGCTATTGATCTGGCTGACGAAGCCAAATGCATGAAGGCGCAATATGATCTCTTCACGAAGTTGATCGGCGGCGCGGGCCTGCATGCGCGCCGGAATCTCCTCGGAGAAGAGCTCGATCAGCAGCTCGGCCATCAGCGCACCGCGGTGGCGGATCGGCGGCAGGCGATGGCGCGCCGTTCACCCCCACCCCTCCCTCCCCCCTCGAGGGGGAGGGTGAAGCCGCGCTGCGTCCGCCGCGTCATCAGGCGGCCTCGCCGGCGAGCCAGGCGTCGCAGCAGCGTTTGGCGAGCGCGCGCACGCGGCCGATATAGGCTTGGCGCTCGGTGACCGAGATCACGCCGCGCGCATCGAGCAGGTTGAAGGCGTGGCTCGCCTTCATGCATTGATCGTAGGCGGGCAAGGCGAGCGGGGCCGCGCGATCGAGCAGCGCGTTGCACTCGGATACCGCATCGGCGAAATGGCGGAACAGGATGTCGGTCGTCGCCGCCTCGAAATTGAAGACGGAGAATTCGCGCTCGGCGCGGAGATAGACGTCGCCGTAGCGCTTGCCGCCCTTCGCCTTGTCCACCCCGTCCCAGTCGAGATCGTAGACGTTCTCGACGCCCTGCACATACATGGCGAGGCGCTCGAGGCCGTAGGTGAGCTCGGTCGAGACCGGATCGCATTCGATGCCGCCGACCTGCTGGAAATAGGTGAACTGGCTCACCTCCATGCCGTCGAGCCAGACCTCCCAGCCGAGGCCCCAGGCGCCGAGCGTCG
>NZ_JBFWVN010000118.1:0-3023 GCF_050246715.1 Methylocystis sp. | reverse complement strand
CCTATCCCTCCAACGCGTTCCACAAAGTGCGGTCCTAGAAGGGGTGAAAAACCCGAACGCCGCCGCGCGGCCATGCCGCCCGACATCACGACGACGCCGAAAGTCGCGCCGTCACGAATAAGACGGGTTAAGAAGCACGTTGTCTAGATCACGAAGTTCGTTGCGATCGACAATCGTGTCGCCGATTTTCAGTTTTTTATGGGTTAGAGACAAGAGCTCGCTAAGCACCGATCCCAAGAGTGCGGCAGCCGAAACTATAAATGCGAATGTCTCCCAAGTAGATTCAATTTGCATGCTTAGTGCCTATTGGTTTGCAAGGAAAAATAAGACTATAGAAAAGGTGCATTCGTTCACCCAAGGCCAGCATCGTTCACAACACCGTCGCCCGACGTCACGCGGCTTACGATAATGCGCGGATTGTCGGGCCCAATCAATCACCCCGCCTGTACAAAACTCTCGAGCACCATCTTTCTGCCGGCCTTGTCGAAATCCACCGTGAGCTTATTGCCGTCGATCGCCGCCACCGAGCCGGGCCCGAACTTCAGGTGGAACACCCGAGCCCCTACTGATAAGCGCGAACTGCTTGACGAACGTGCGATGACTTCGCCGTCGATCGTCACCGGCTGTTTTGCGCGGCCGCCGCGCGACTCGCGCGTCGAATCGCTGCGCACAGTCTCGCCCCGCGTCGCCTGCGCGCGCTTCCACCCAGGCGTCGAATAGTCGGAGCCATAGACGTCGAGATTGGCGAAGCGCGACACGCCATAAGAGCCATATTGCGAGCCGCTCGGCGCCTCGACCACTTCGACATTGTCGGAAGGGAGATTGTCGATGAAACGCGACGGCACGGTCGGCTGCCACAATCCGTGAATGCGCCGGTTGCTGGCGAAATAGATTTTCGCCCGCCGCTTGGCGCGCGTCAGCCCGACATAGGCGAGGCGGCGCTCTTCCTCCAATCCGGCGCGTCCCTGTTCGTCGAGCGTGCGCTGACTCGGAAACAGCCCTTCCTCCCATCCCGGCAGATAGACGGTTTCGAATTCGAGGCCCTTGGCGCCATGCAGAGTCATGATCGACACGCGCTCCTGATCGACGGCGCTATCAGTCTCCATGACGAGCGAGACATGTTCGAGGAACGCGGCGAGATCGGGAAAAGCCTCCATCGCCCGAACAAGTTCCTTCAAATTGTCGAGCCGCCCGGCGGCTTCGGGCGTCTTGTCGGCGCGCCACATTTCGGTATAGCCGGATTCATCGAGCGCCTGCTCGGCAAGCTCATGCTGCGGCTTTGCATCGATCAGCGCGCGCCAGCGGTCGAAATCCGCGATGAGGCCGCGCAGCGCGCCGCGGGGCTTCGGCTTTAATTCCTCGCTTTCGACCAGAACGCGCGCCGCCTGCATCAGCGGAACGCGTTCGCGCCGCGCATATTCATGCAGCAATTGCAGCGTCGCGTCGCCTAGGCCGCGTTTCGGCGTATTGACGATGCGCTCGAAGGCGAGATCGTCGGCGGGCTGCGCGACGCAGCGGAGATACGCGAGCGCGTCGCGGATTTCGAGCCGCTCGTAAAAGCGCGGCCCGCCGATGACGCGATAGGGCAGGCCGATCTCGACGAAGCGCTCCTCGAATTCGCGCATCTGAAACGAGGCGCGCACCAGAATGGCGATGTCTTCGAGCGAATCGCCCCGGCGATGCAATTGCTCGATGTCCTCGCCGATGACCCGCGCCTCTTCCTGGCTGTCCCAAACGCCGGTGAGCGTCGGCCTGTCGCCGTCGCCGCCATCGGTGAAGAGCGTTTTGCCGAGCCTGCCGTCATTATGCGAGATGAGATGCGAGGCGGCGGCGAGAATATGCCCGGTCGAGCGGTAATTGCGTTCGAGGCGGATCACCTTCGCGCCGGGAAAATCCTGGTCGAAACGCAGAATGTTCTCGACCTCGGCACCGCGCCAGCCATAGACGCTCTGATCGTCGTCGCCGACGCAGCAGAGATTTTGCTGGCCCGGCGCGCGCGCCTGCGAGATCAGCCGCAGCCACAGATATTGAGCGACATTGGTGTCCTGATATTCGTCGACGAGAATATATTTGAAGCGCCGCTGATAGTCGGCGAGCACGTCAGGATTGTCGCGAAAGAGCCGCAGGCTCTCGATCAAAAGATCGCCGAAATCGACGGCGTTCAACACCTTGAGCCGTTCCTGATAGAGCGCGTAAAGCGCCGCGCCTTTGCCGTTGGCGAAGCTTTCGGCCTCGCCAGCGGGCACCTGCTTCGGCGTCAGCCCGCGATTCTTCCAGCCGTCGATGCGCATGGCGAGCGCGCGCGCCGGCCAGCGCTTGTCGTCGATGTTTTCGGCCTGCAGCACTTGCTTCAAGAGGCGGATCTGATCGTCGACATCGAGAATGGTGAAGTTCGGCTTTAAGCCGACGAGTTCGGCGTGGCGGCGCAGAATCTTGGCGCTGATCGCGTGAAAAGTGCCGAGCCATTGCATCGCCTGCGCGCCTTCGCCGACGAGCGCCTCGACGCGCTCGCGCATCTCGCGCGCCGCTTTGTTGGTGAAGGTGACGGCGAGGATTTCATAGGCGCGGGCTTTGCCGAGCGCGAGAATATGGGCGATGCGGGTGGTGAGCGCCCGCGTCTTGCCGGTGCCGGCGCCGGCGAGCACCAGCACCGGCCCGTCGAGCGTCTCGACGGCGGCGCGCTGTTCGGGATTGAGCGCATCGAGATAGCGCGGCCGGCTAGTCGCCGCGGCGCGCGCGGCGAGTCCGCCCGCTTGCGGCGCGTAGTCGTCGATCTCGGGCGGTGGGGGTGCGGGCCACGGGGTGCCGTTCATGATTCTGCGATCATATAGGAGAACGGAAGGGGAATCACCAATTGCCCAATGTCCGAAGATTGGTCTTTGAACCTTCCAATGGAACTAGAGGGTGTTATGTACTTTCGGGAGGGATGGGTTTAATGGAATCGGATGGTTCCGATTCGCAAGCCTTATCCGTCTGATATCAGTGATGAAGAATGGTCGTTGGTTGCGCCGTATCTGACGCTG
>NZ_JBFWVN010000117.1:0-3116 GCF_050246715.1 Methylocystis sp. | reverse complement strand
CGACTTCGAACGCTACGCCACGACCGTCGCCGCCTTCGTCAAACTCGCTATGATCCGCATCATGCTTAAACGTCTGACCCGTGCAACGTCTTGTTCATGAATCCAAACTTTTCGGATCGGCTCTGAGCCGAAAAAAGAACCCATGGTCGATTCCGATCAATGCGGGCTGCTCACTAGCCAAATGCTCGCACCGGCAGCTCGGGCTCAGCGCGGTAACGAGCGGCAAGTCGTGCAACGGCTTACGGCCAGTTCGTCGAGGGGGTAGCCGGTTACGCCGGCAAGGCGAGGGCGGGTAAGTTGCGCCATGCGATGCAGGGACGATAGCGCGCGATGACTCACGATGCAAAGCGGCGCGACGAACTGGACGTTCCTGCTTCCCATGTGCTTCCCAATCGTGATTTGTGGGAAGCAGCGTCCTTAATCTATCTGGATAAGCCTTTGATTTAATTGGTGGGCGCACAAGGGCTCGAACCTTGGACCCGCTGATTAAGAGTCAGCTGCTCTACCAACTGAGCTATGCGCCCGTCCGTCCAGCGTGCGCGACGCTGTTTGGAACGAGCGGTGCGAATAACAAAACCGCTCGCAGCTGTCCAGCGCAACGCGCCGTCGCCGCGCATTTTCCCTTGTCGGCTACGGCGCAGGCGCCGTCGGCCACCCATGGATCAGACGCGATTTCGTCACCAGATCGGCCCAAGGGCCGCGATAGGCGTTTCCGGCCTCGGCCGTCGGCGCGCCCTGCTTGCGCGCGCAAACCGCGCTGGCGTCGGCGGACTTCGGTCCTTGCGCGTAAAAATAGATGACGTTCATTTTGAGCCGGGAGGCCAATTGGTTGAGGACGGTCCCCCTTTTCAGGACATTGACGCCCCAATGGGCGTCACGCGGCCCGCCGGGCTTGAAGCCATAGCCGTAATCGCCCTCGCCCTTGATGAGATCGAAGCGGATGTAGCAGAGCTCGCCCAGAGGCGCCGGCTGCGCCACCATCTCGCGGGTGACGATGACGTCCTGGTTGTTGTGGCGAACCGCGTAGTCGACCGGATAATGCCAGACGTCGACCTTCTCGAAATGGTTTAGAAGCTCGGCCTCATCCGGATCGGACGCTTGCGCCGGGGGCGATCCCAGGAACAGCGCGCTTATCGCGATCGCGGCCGCGAATATGCGCCGCGGCGTGAGTTCTCTCTTCATTCGTTCGCAAACTCCCTCGAGCATCGCAGGTAAGCAGCGCCGCGACGGCCGGCAATCCCTGCGACACTAAAGCGCGACGCTCGCCGACGGCCGTCGATCATGCCGGGCGTGGAGGCGCGTTCGAGCCGCAAAACCCCAACGTGTCTTCCCACAGCCGCAAAAGCGCGCTAGCAGTTGTCGAGAAGCAAAGAACGAGTTTGGTGATGTCGCGAAGAAAAATCGCTTTGATCGGCGCCGGCAATATCGGCGGAACGCTCGCCCATCTCGCCGGCCTTAAGGAATTAGGCGACATCGTTCTTTTCGATATCGTTGACGGCGTGCCGCAGGGCAAGGCGCTGGACATCGCCCAATCGTCTCCCGTCGCGGGCTTTGACGCCAAGCTTTCCGGCGGCTCCGACTATTCGGCGATCGATGGGGCGGATGTCGTCATCGTCACGGCGGGCGTGCCGCGTCAGCCCGGCATGAGCCGCGACGATCTCCTGTCGATCAATCTCGGAGTCATCGCCAAGGTCGGCGCGGGCATCAGGCAATATGCGCCCAACGCCTTCGTCATCTGCATCACCAATCCGCTCGACGTCATGGTCTGGGCGCTGCAGAAAGCGTCGGGGCTGCCGACGCATCGCGTCGTCGGCATGGCGGGCATGCTCGATTCTTCCCGCTTTCGCTATTTTTTGGCCGAGGAGCTTGATGTTTCGGTCGAAGACGTGAGCGCCTTCGTTTTGGGGGGCCATGGCGACGACATGGTGCCGTCGGTGCGCTATTCGACCGTCGCCGGCGTGCCCTTGCCCGACATTGTCGCGATGGGGTGGACCACGCAGGAACGGATCGACGCGATCGTCGAGCGGACGCGCAAAGGCGGCGGCGAGATCGTCGGCCTGCTCAAGACCGGCTCCGCCTATTATGCGCCGGCGACTGCGGCGATCGCCATGGCCGAGAGCTATCTTAAGGACAAGCGCCGAGTAATGCCCTGCGCCGCTTATCTCGAAGGCCAATATGGCGTGAACGGACTCTACGTCGGCGTTCCCGTCGTCATCGGCGCCAACGGCGTCGAGAAGGTGATGGAGATCAGGCTCGACGAGACCGAACGGGCGATGTTTGAAAAATCGGTTGGGTCAGTTCGCACGCTGATCGAAGCCGCCAAGTCGCTTGATTCCGCCTTCGCCTGAGCGCCTCCGCCAAAGTTCCATCCGTTCGGGAATCCCGCCGAGCCGCCGTCTGCTCTGCAATTTTGCTTGGCCGCGACAAGAGGAACATTCCTTGCAAGATGGGGTTTAACCTGTCTGGGCGCCTGATTCTCCTTGAGAGGCTCAGACTTGCAAGATGGATCGCAAGCCATGTTTGACCCTGACGCTTATGTCTTTGTCAAAGTCATCGCCGTAGCCGGCACGCTCTATTTTGCAGTGCGCGCGGCAATCCTTCTTGGGGTTGCAGCAATACATGCCGTTGCTCTGCTACCCTAAGCGCTTCGCCGTTTTCTACGACCAAAGCGTTGCTTGGCGAGAAAGCCTTTATGATTCAGGTCGCTAGATCGAGATTACCGGGTTTTCTGGCTTTCTCCCGCTAAAGCCTTCCCATCGGATTCGGCGCGGCTGCGCGCTCGGGCGGCGGATCGGAGCCCTGTCGGGGCGATAAGCGAGGCTTTCGCTCTTTGGTTGGAGACGTCGCCTGGCGCGTTCTCTTCGCCGCGGTCAGACGGATCCCTCGGTTCGGGCGCATAGGCGAGTGAATCCCGCCGCGCCTTCGAATTTGACTTTCTTGCTTCAGTTTTAGGCGAGTCGACGAGCCGCGCGATCGCGCTGGTCGCCTTAGCGTCGAAGGACGCCGGTCGAGCCGGGGGCAGGGGCGCCGCCGTCTTTCCGCGCCGACGCAGCGCCGCATCGCCTGCCGAGGCGCCGTTCGAACCGGCGTCGGCGCCGTCGCTTTCCTGATATTCG
>NZ_JBFWVN010000116.1:0-3198 GCF_050246715.1 Methylocystis sp. | reverse complement strand
CCGAAGGCTAGTAAAAGACTATGAGCGTTATGCCGAGACCTTGGCAGGATTCCACGTAGTCGCCTTCGTCTGCCTCATGCTCAAACGCGCCGCAAACATCATGCAAGGTGCATAACACCCTCTAGGCGATCTGCGCGTAAACCGCGTCGATCTTCGCGCCTCGGTTGAGCCCGCGATGGATCGAAATGTCGAGCCCCTCTTCGCTGGCCTGCGCCCCATGGCGTCCAAGGAGGCGCCGCGCCGCGGCGTCGCTGTCGACGAACACGAAACCGGTCGGTCCCCATGACGTCTGGCCGCCGCCGGTCGCGCCGTCGGCAAGGAGCCGCGCCACCGTCGCCTCGACTTTGGCGCTGGTGAACCGGCGCCCGCCTTGCGCCGGCGCGAAATGATCGCCGACGAGTTCCTGAATGCGCGTGACCGCCGTGCCAAAGGGCGCGAGCTCCGTTTCGGCCAGGGCGGGGAGAATCTGCATCAGCACCAGCCGGCAGACTTCGCCGCTCGTCGTGGCGTCGAATGGCGGCAATTCGGCGAAGGCGTCGCGCTCATCGGCGCCGTGCAGCCCCACTGCGTCGGAATCGCCGATCAGCAGGACGCGCCATGCGTCGGGAAATTCGGCGCGGGCGACGACGGGCGGCGTCGACGTTTGCGGGCCGCGCCCGCCGTCGACGACCACGCCGCCGTGCTGAAACAGGCCGGCGCCGAGCCCCGAGCGTGCGCCGCGCGCCATCAGCGCCGCGTCGGCGATTGGATCATGCGGCAGGTCTTCGAGGCGTCGCAGCGCCGCGCTAATCGCGAGCGCAAGCTGCGTGCCGGAGCCGAGACCCGCATGGGTGGGAATCGCTTCCTCGATCGCCAGCCTGTGGCGGCGCGTGACGCCGAGCGCCTCCTGAGCGCGCTCTAGGAGAGCTGCGGCGCGAGCGCTTTCGAGGCCCTCGACTAAATTCTTGTCGGCCCGCCTCAGAGTGAGCCGCGTCGCCGGCGCGTCGAGCGCCAGACCGACGCCGCCGAACTTGCGGCCGAGTCCGCCATTCATGTCGAGAAAACCGAGATGCAGCCGCGCGCTCGCCGCGACGCTCACACTAGCCGGCATAGCGCCTCTTTAGTGGGACTGAGACTTTGGATCGGTTTAGGCTATAACGCGTCTCAACGAAAGAATGTTGCGGCGCACAGCGCAAGAGGGAGCCGGTCATGGCCAAGGAAGAGCGCGCTTATTCCGAAGATGAGATCGCCGCGCGGCTGAAGAGCGAACTGCCGCACTGGCGTTACGAGAACGGCTGGATCAGGCGCAAGTTCAAGACCCACAGCTGGAAGGGCACGCTGATGGTGATCAATACGGTGGGCCATCTCGCCGAAGCCGCTTGGCATCACCCCGACATCGCCGCCTCTTACGCCTGGGTCGAGGTGAAGCTCATGACCCATACGGCGAAAGGGATCACCGACAAGGATTTCGAACTCGCCAGGAAGATCGAGGAGGTCGTCTCCTGGCGCCCGGGCAAGGCCGGCGGCGCGCTCGAGGGCACGCCGGAGACCGATCAGCGCTTCGCCTATGTGAAATACGACGACTGACGGGACTTAGCGCTTGGCATTGAATGTTGAGGCGATCGCGAATGCCCGCGATCGCTTTCTTTCGCTGATCGGGACGCGCCCGGTCATCATGGGAATCGTCAACGTCACGCCCGATTCCTTTTCGGACGGCGGGCTCTACGCGACGCGCGCGGCGGCGCTGGCGCAGGCGAAGAAGCTCGTCGGCGCGGGCGCCGACATCGTCGACGTCGGCGCCGAATCGACACGCCCCGGCCATACGCCGCTCACCGCGAAAGAGGAGTGGGCGCGCTTGGAGCCGCTGCTCGCGGCGCTCGTTGCAGAGGCGGGCGCGCCGGTGTCGATCGACACCTATAAGTCCGAGACGGCGCGGCGGTCGCTGGCGCTCGGCGTCTCTCTCGTCAATGACGTCTGGGGCCTGCAGCGCGATCCCTTGATGGCGCACACGATCGCCGAAGCGGGCGCCGCGGTGGTGATCATGCATAACCGCGAAACGACCGACCCTGAGATCGACATTGTCACGGATATGAAGCGGTTCTTCGACCGTTCGCTCGACATCGCCCGCCGCGCTGGCCTGCCGCAGCGTCATATCCTGCTTGATCCGGGCATAGGCTTCGGCAAGAGCCGCGAGCAGAATTACGCGGCGCTGCGCGCGGTTCCGGAACTGTTGAAGCTCGGTTTTCCGCTCCTCATCGGCGTGTCGCGCAAATCCTTGTTCAAGGAGCTTGGCGACGGCGCGCTGGAAGGCCGGCTCGTCGGCACGCTCGCGGCCAATCTACTTGCGGCGCGCGACGGCGCGCAGGTCTTTCGCGTGCATGACGCGGCCGAGCATCGCGCGGCGTTTGAAGTGTTGCGCATCCTCTCGATGCGACCGGGAGGTTGAGACGATGCGGGTTGGATTCGGGCTTGGCAGCAATCTCGGCGACAAGCCGCAAAACATCCGCGAGGCGCTGCGTCTTATCGAGGCGCGCGGATTGGCGCGGCTCGACGCGGTTTCGCAAATCTACCGAACGCCGCCCTGGGGCGATCTCGACCAGGGCGATTTCGCCAACGCCTGCGCCATCGGCGACACGGCGCTCGCGCCATATGAACTGCTCGCCGCAGTCAAGAAGATCGAAGCCGACATGGGCCGCGCGCCGACCCGGCGCTGGGGGCCGCGGCTGATCGACGTCGATATTCTATTCCTTGGCGACCACGCGATCGACGATCCCGAACTGACCTTGCCGCATAAGGAGCTTTTCCGCCGCGGCTTTGTGCTCGCGCCGCTTGCCGAGATCGCGCCGGACCTCGAATTGGACGGAGTCTCGATGCGCGAGGCGCTCGCCAGGGCGGAAGCAGCGGGCGTACGTCCATGGGCCGACGAATAGGCGCCCACCCCTGATGGTTGCCGTCCTTCGCAGCGCAGCAAAATCGGAAGCAGCATTGCGACGATCCACGACACCAGTTTTATACGTTTTTGATTTACAATCAAATACAAGCGCAGTCGCACTGCATCAAACGTTCGCGCGATATGTCGATAGGGTAGTCTTATTCCTACCTGGAATGGTTGTATTGGCTATTCGATAGATTGTGATGCTCTATACCAAGGGGTATTGTGTGGTGAGGGGGTTATTGGAATTGTTGCGGCACGCTGAGCTGGGTCTGCGGTCTGCTCTA
>NZ_JBFWVN010000115.1:0-3214 GCF_050246715.1 Methylocystis sp. | reverse complement strand
ATAGCGCACACATCCGCCAGTTCGAGAGCGCTCCAATCTTCGGGACGCTTCGTCGCCAGCGGTCCGGCTGCGCTCGCCACCAGCCTGCCGTTCTCCGAGTCCCACTCCAATCCCAACCGGGACATGACGCGATGTTGCACGGAGCAGACATCGGTCGGGAGCCCGGCGGCGCTCGCCTGTGCCATCTCCTTTGCGAACTCGGCCGCCAATTCGAGACCGCTCCATTCTTCGGGACGCTGCGTCGCCTGCGGTCCGGCCGCGCTCTCCACCAGCCTGCCGTTCTCCGAGTCCCACTCCAATCCCAACCGGGACATGACGCGATGTTGCACGGAGCAGACATCGGTCGGAAGCCCGGCGGCGCTCGCCTGCGCCATGTCCTTTCGAAACTCAGCCGCCAATTCGAGAGCGCTCCAATCTTCGGGGCGCTGCGTCGCTTGCGCGCTCAACTTATTGGCCCGTGTCGCCGGGAGGGAAACGCTTGCGCGCGGGGCCAAACGGGCTGTGGGCGGCGCGCCTTCGAGCCTCACGCCGCCTTCAGGAAAGAGCTTGCCAAGCACATAGTTGGCGTGTCTGTCGACACTTTCAGCGGCGGAACTCCGGATATACGACGCGTCGGGTGTAATCCCGGCAGCGAGCAAATCTCTTTCAGTTCGCCAGATCTCCAAGAGAAAGAGCTCGTCCCGCTTCACTCGACCGATGCTGGATAATTGCTTCACGCGATAATTCAACAAGTCAGAAACCGCGGAGAGCCGAGTGTCGCTCGAATTTCCCACAACCTTGGGTTGATAGCCGCGCTCCTCCGGCGCCGCGTCATTTCCGACGGCGCGCGATCTAAGCAATGGCATGGGACGTCGAACAAGAGAGATCGACTTGAGGCGCTTTACCTTTCCGCCCTGATCGCTGAAGAAGGTCGGCGACACACTGGTCAGCCTCATATCTTTGACGATTTGCAATGCGTCAGGCTGCCAATCGATTTTCGCCTCCAATTTTCCGGTGTTTATGCGAAGCTCGACAATCTCGCCGATCGGCGCCGACGTAACGTCCTCGCCTTTGTCGATTTGGATATCCGGCCGATGTTCAATGTTTACCGGAAAAACGCGGTAATCATGATCGTCGCTGCGCCGCGCCGCCGTGAATGCGTCGCAGATCGCCTTTCCATCGATGTAGAAGATATCCTCCGTTTGTGTCTCGACGAACCCAAGGGCGGGAAAGATGACAACCCGATCGGGCAAAGGTTTCGTCCGCGGCATCGGCGTCGCGATCATTGCATAAACGATGTCTTCCATCTTGGCGGCAAGACAAGCGCCGTGCGTCGTTTGCGCGGCAGCGAGCGCGCGCTGGTTCGCGAGCGCGGGCGCCGTGACAAGCGCAACTGCGCGCAACCACTTCGTCTTTCCTTCAGGCGTATGGAAAAAATCGGGGGAAACAAAGCGATGCGTTCGCTTGCGTAAGACCTCCCTGCCTTCGTCCAGCCAATCGACTTTGCCCTGAAGCGCGCCATTCTTGACGCTCAGCTCCGTAATCCAACCGACGGCGTCAGCGCGCTCGCCGGTGCTGGCGGCTCGTGGCGTCGAGTGATTTATGTCGATCGGAATGTCTAGGCCGTCGGCTTCAAAGCGCTCGATAAGCGCCTGAGCGTCCACATCGTAACTTCTCCCGTCGCGAGTTGCGATGCGCCCCAGCTGAGGGAAAATCGTAATCCACGTCGGCGGCTCCGCGCCGGCTTTGGGCAGCGGGGCCGAGATGGAAAGCATGGAGTTGTCCTCGATTAGATCATACATCATCGTGATGTGTCCTTTTGCGGCCCGACCTTGCGCACTTTGACGTCCTCGCGGCGTCCTTGTTGGCCCCTCTCATGGCGGCAAGCCGGTAGAGGACTGCGCGGCGACAAATGCCGGTCTGTTTCGCAAGCTCCGAAGTGCTTAGTCCCTGCGACAAGCCGTCTCTCAGCTTTAGGTAAATCAGCTCGTTTCTCGCTGTCGGAACGTCGAAATATTCGCCGAAGCCGCCGATCGTCTCGACGACTTTCAAGGCGCATTCGACCCCAAGCAGAACAACTAATGGATGTTGGCGGCGCCGACGAAGCGTCTTCAAAGCGGGGAGATACAGCCGCCGACCGCCGAACTCGCGCGCGATCGCGATTGCCGCATCTATGCCCGCCGCATCGGCGATGGCTTGCAGTCGTCCAGGGAGCTTTTGGGCTTCGCGCTTTTTCGTCGGCTTCGGCACGGGCGCTTCGCATTCCTGCGTAACTCTTCTTCGGCACGCGTCGACGAGGAAAAATTGCTCCGACGTTCGATCGCTCGCTTCAGTGTGAAAGGTTTCACATGGTGAAACCTTTCCTCCTCTCGTCACGAGAATAGGCGGGATGCGCTGGACCGCTGGCTACGAAGATTTTCCGGCGAGCGCCTTAAAACCTAAGCTCGCTGTTTGCGCAATCTCGCGAGGATGTTTTGGATGGTTCGCTGATGCAGCCCGGAGCCGCGCGCAGCTTCCTTCAGGCTCGCGCCCTTGTCTAGCAGTTCTACTGCCTGGCGGCGCGCCTTCTCACGCGAGCTGGCTTGCCCGAGAGGCAACATGATTTTCACGCCATGATGGGCGCGACGCCCATCGCCTTCGATACGCGCAGCAAAATAGGCGCACAGCCCGTCGGCCGCCTCACGCCCGATCGATTGCACGAGCCAATGGTCGTTCGGCGCGCGAGCGGGAATATATATCTCGCACCCGCCCCATTCGGCCGCGAGTTTCATAGTCGCATAAAGCCCGATAACAGTTGCGATCTCGGCTTGCAGGGGCGGAAGGAAGGAATAGTCTTCGGACATGCGTATGTCGTCTCTCGCCGCCTAAGCGAGAGCGGCGGGTTACCGCCCTCCTTCCGACAAGCGCGAAGCCAACGCCTAGGCGCGCCGACACTGCTGAAAGGGTGAACGATTTCACAGGGTGAAGAATTTCACCCGACCGTCCGCCGTCGACTGAGCAGGCCATGATCGCGGCGTTCGCCGTGAACTTCTCGAAAAAAACCGGCCGGATTCCGTCCAAGTTTTTTGTTGTTTGAATTCAACGTCTTTGCGCGAGCCCCCGGCAGTCTCTCAGTTTGATGGAGTGGATGCCCCCTCCTGACGGCATCGCGATGTGCCAAGGTGGCGATGTTTTCGCATCCCACGGAATGGGGAGGGCATCCATGGAAGAGGTTAACATCATCGGTCTTGACCTT
>NZ_JBFWVN010000114.1:0-3295 GCF_050246715.1 Methylocystis sp. | reverse complement strand
GTCCCGTTCGCGGCTCGCGAGTCCCATTTTTTCAAGGGTTCGGAGGCGCGCCATGAAGAGCCTCAATCGGAAGCGGTCATAGACGGTCTTCGGCCGGCCGAGATCGACGACGCCGTCCGTCGTCAATTCCTGGAGTTCGCGATCGATCGAGGTGAAGCGCTCTTTCGCCGCCTCGCGCATGCGGGCGTTCGCGATGTCGATATCGCGCCGCTCGCCCAATTCAAGCGTCGCCAATTCCTCAGCCCGCCGCCGGAACCCGTGAGTGATGTAATTGCGCGCGATAACGAGGTCATTGCCGTCATCGGCGCGACCTCTAAGAACGATATGGACATGCGGGTGATCGGTGTCGTGGTGATTGACGGCGACCCATTGGAGCCTGGTGCCGAGATCCCTTTCAGCGGCGGTCATAACATCACGCGTGAATTTATTGAGATCTTCGAGCTCGCCCGCCTCTTCCGGCGACAGGATGATCCGGAACTGGTGACGATCGCTTTTCCCCTCGTCAAGGAACGCCTCGCCGTCGACGACGTCCTGGGTCGGTCCGTAGAGGTTGCCCGGCGTTCCGTCTTTTTCGGCGCCGTCGCGCTGGATGTATTTCAAATGCGCGCGCGCTTTAGGCAGGCCGTTCTTGCCGAGCCGCACCGACCGAATCTTCACCGCTACGCGGCGTGAGCGGAATTTTGCGAAGGGAGACCCGCGCATCTTGAGGCTGGCGCCGACGCCGGCGCCGCGCCCGATCCGCGCGCCTGAAAAATTCGCGGCTGATCGTTTTGCGAAGGCGCCAGGCCGCGCCTTCTCCATGCGGGCGTAGAGTTTGCCAAGATAGCGTTTCGCGGCGCGCCCGCCTGACGAGCGAATGCGGCCCAATCTCGGGCGGAACTCTTCGTCAGCGCTCATGGTTTTGCGCGGCGCCAATTGGCGCCACTCACATCATCAATGGCGCCATAAAAAGTGACGTGCAGACCCGCTTTGCGCGCCCCTTGGCGCCAAAGCTTTAATCTTGCCTTACGCCCACCTCCTCTCCTCCGTCCTCTGATCATCATTACGCGCCTCTCACCCATACGGCCCTCGCAACGCCGATCACCTCGTCCGCTTTCGTCGCCCCGAAATATCGCCCGTCGAGCGACCTTTCATGGTCGTTGAGGAGAAAGATTTCGTCTTTCTGCAGCACAAAGCAGCCGTTCCATTGAGGCAATTCGCGCCCGAAAGAATCGGAAATTCTCGCCTCGGCGACGTAAGTTTCGTTGATGAATATCGCTGCAGATTTGCGGCAGATTTCGTCGCCGGGAAGCGCCGCAACCCGCTTCAGGAGCGGGATATTCTCCGGCAAATAACCGCGCCCAACGATGAACTTTTCGAGCGTCACGTCAGGCGAAACGAGCGCATAAACGCCGATTTCGGGCGGGCGGTTCTCGATCCGATAAAGCCCGATGGGCGCGCTCGCCGAGGCGTTCCAGACGAGAATCGGCGCGAATTGGACGACGCCAGCGAGCAAAATCGCAGCAATCGATCCGCAAGAGAGGGTGATAATCCTGCCGGCCCCGCGTTTCATGAGTCGGTCTTTTTCGAAGTCGATGAATAGCGGCGAAGCCTCGACCAGCGATCGAGATCATGGACGTGATAAACGACGGAGCCGCCATGCTTTCGATAGGCGGGACCGCCGCCGTCGCTCCTGAAATGCTCAAGCGCCCGAACGCTGCAGCGAAGGTAAAGCGCCGCTTCATCGGTGCACAGATAGGGGCTCTCGATCTTCGAATGAAGCGATGGCGATTCAAGAATATTCTTGTCTGAAACCCCGTTCGAAACCGGTTTTCCGCTTGCGCTCCTGGTCATGTCGTTCCGAGCCCCTCGCAATCCATGACGATGATTGTGCCGCTTGCGGGCTCAATTCCGGAACTCGTCCCTATTCAAAAATCGAGGGGTTCTATTCATTTTTCGGGGGGTCTTATTCTGCAGGCGAATAACCTATTCGCGGAGCGAATAATCGTCCGTAGGCCCGCGCAGATTCTCCTTATTGGTGTGCCGAATTTCATCAATTCGGCTTGCCAAACTGGCGTTCAGCCCGCACAATTTCTCATAATTCGGGGGTAGCGTTTCGATGCTCGAATTCGGCTCGTTGTTGCGCGTATTCCGGTCTGAATGGCGATTGTCGCAGACCGAGATGGCTGAACTCTTGTGCATCAGCCAGCCGGTTTATTCTCGCGTGGAAGCGGGGCGTCGCGCCATCCCGATGCGGGCGCTGCAGCGCATCGCCGACTATTGCGATACGACGATTCAAACGCTCATTCTCGCGCATCTGCTGCTCGATGAAAACATCGCCGCGATCGCGAATGACCCGCCGGACGGCGCATCGAAAGCCTTGCTAAGAATGGCCGAACACTATCGCCAGGCCTTTCCGGACGGCGTCAAGGACGCTGCGGCGCTCGGGCTTTTGTACGATTGCGCCCAAATGAACCGTTGAGAAGAATTCAGAAGGGATAAAGACCCCAGTGACAAAGACGAACACAGGCTTTATGGACGGTTCCGCCATCGCTGCTGGCGGCGACGATTTCATGAAGCTCGATCTATTCGACGGCGCGCTCTGGAAAGAAAAACTTTCCGGCGAAACCCCGGACGGGGCGGTCACAGTGACCTTGTCGACCGGCAAGAAAGTGACGGTGAATTCCCGTCTCTTAGGGCTCCTGCGCGTCCTCGCCGACGAGCTCGCCAAGGCCGAGACCGGCGTTCACTGATCCTCATTGAACAAATGAAAAAGGCCGGAGCGAGACCGCCCCGGCCGAAGTCGATGTTCGTAAAGAGCGGTCAGATTTGGTCGAGTCGCGAAGCCGTTCAATGAAAATTCAGCGACAAGACTCACGTAGATCGCGCGACTTTTGTAATGACCGCCTGCGCCTTTGGAAGCGTTGCGCCGCCCGTTTTTCCGATCCGGCCCAGCGTCAAGCGACGACGAATCTGACCCGCCAGTCGGTGATCGGCTCTTTCGATTTTCGCTGCAGGCGGAGGATATGAATGCGGAACAGCGAACAACCGATGAGATAAAGCAGCACGATCTCGAAGAGACGATTGGCGACGAACAGCGTCGCATAGGTCGAAAGCCCGACCGACTGCGAAAAGACGAGAAAAGTGATCTCGAAGAGGAGAAGGATGCAGAGCGGCGCCGGGAATATCGAGACCTTCGCCATGCGCCAGAAATGATAGGCGATGATCGTGTCATACATGACGGCGTCCAGGAAATACCCCGAGATATTGAGATAGAAGAACGAGAAGATGCCGAATACCCAGCCCATGCCGATGA
>NZ_JBFWVN010000113.1:0-3511 GCF_050246715.1 Methylocystis sp. | reverse complement strand
CCTCGTGAGTGCGTCTATGGGGAGCTGGGTGTGTTGCAGCTGAATGGCGTGCGCAAAGGGTCGCTGTCGTGTGCTTTACGATGAAGCCAATCGGAAAGCCGGATGCGGGAAAGCCGCACGTCCGGTTTGATGAGCGGGAGGGAGAAACGGAGCGCGCCACAACGCGCGACCGCGCTCCTTCTCGACTCTACTGCGACGGTCATTTCGAGAACTCTACGCCGTCGGCCCGGCGAACGCCCGACCGCCCGCAGTCGAACTTTGGGCGGTCAAACCGCGCGATTGAATAAAATCAATTGACCACGCGAGTTTAAATAGCCAAGATGTAGACAATCATGTCCAACGAAGGCGTGGTTTCCCGTGGCGGCGCGAGTTCAAACCAACCGCAAAATTCGCCGTCAACTGTGACGGGCGCAGTGACGAGGTCGCAGTGCCGGGCGTCAGAGGACAACAAAACCAGCCGTGCGAAGAGGGCCGCCTGATCGGCGCCATCGCGCAGCGCATTCCCGGAATCATATCTCCCCATCATCTAACCTTTGTAGGACTGGCGGGCGCGGTCCTGGTCGCCGCCGGCTTTATCGCAACCCGCTGGTCGAACTGGTTTCTGGCGCTCGTCGCATTTGGACTCGCCGTCAATTGGCTCGGCGATAGTCTGGAGCGCGCCGTTTCCGTGCGTCGTGGCGTCACCTTCCACTACTATGGCTATTTCATCAATAATTCCGCCGACCTCGTCGCTCAAACGCTGATGATCATGGCGCTCGGCTTCTCGCCCTATTTCACCGTTCCGTCGGCGCTGCTGGTTCTTTCCCTCTATTTATTGCTCAGCTCCTCTAAATATTTGCTCGTGGTGATCCATGGCGACCGCCAGCCGCGTGTCGGAATCGAGCCTAAGGGCGTTCGGTTGCTGGTGATGGGCTGGTCACTCTCCGCAGCATTGATTGGACACGAACTCGCCTCGAAACGCATTCTCTCCTTCGCCGCGCTCGACGTCGTCGTCGGGGGGCTGTCGATTTTCGCCTTTATCGTCTTCATTTTGATCGTTCGGCGAGATTTGGCGCTCGTTCAGCTGCAGGAGCAGGCGGCTGCGGGCGACAAATTATCATTTGATCAGGACGAAATAATATCGGACCAAGAGGAGATTATATCGGACCAAGACGAGATTTTTCCGATTGCCCCGCAATTGGCGCCGGTCCGCTGCGGCTCTCCGGCTCGAAGCGACCAGAAGATATCGGCGGGCTAAGCCGCGCGCCGCGCCCAAGCTGTATTTATCTGACTGGCTCTTATAATTGCGCGGCGCACAAGGGTTTTATCCTAACCTCGCCGGCGCTGGCGCGACCGGTTTTTCTATCGTATTCCTTTTGTTTGCCGCAATTTTGTAATTGACGTGCGAATCGGAAGAGCAAAATTCGCGCGTTTCTTGCTGGTCAAAGCTGAGGTGCAAGTTAATAGGAGTAGGCCGTGACGTACCCCAACAATGCAAAGCTTTCGACTGACAATCGGACCGTGGCGTTGTTTGAAGAGGCAGCGAATAAATTTCGAACCTATTTCGAGCGGCAAGTGCTTGCCGCGCTGCCGGAATTCGCGCGCCGCGAACTCGAAAGCGAATTGAATGCATTATCCGATTTATCGGATGACGATCAGATTCCAACCTTGGCGGAGACGTCGCTTGTTCGCGCCGAGCAATGCGCTCATGATTTGCTGAGCATGAATTATGATGGACCCGCCGGATCTTTCTTGCGGCGCTCGGTGCGCGAAGCGGCGGCGGATATCAAAGGCGCGGTGATCGCCGCATCGAGGCGGGGCGGGAATGTCATAAACTTTCCGCGCAGAGTTTCCTGACCGAGAGGTGCCTTTCGCCGAGTCGGTCCTTGCCGCCGCCGTATATCTTGGCGGCTCGATTAGTTCATCCACGCCACGCCGATGCAGCGGCGATCGGCGATCCGCCATGTTCCGCTCGATGGCGGCCGTTCGACGCAGCGTTCTTGGTCGGGAACGAGCGGAGCAATAGTGAAATGCTGACTTCAATCGCCGGCCGATCGGTTATCGTCACTGGAGGGAGCCGGGGCATCGGTCGTGGCGTCGCCCGCGTCTTCGCCGCCAAGGGCGCGCAGGTGCTGGTTGTCGGCCGCGACCTCGCGCAGGCCGAAGCAACCGCGGCCGCGATCCGGGCGGAAGGGGGACAGGCCAGCAGTTTCGCCGCTGACGTCGGCGATCCCGGCGATGTCGAGCGCATGGTCGCCGCCGCGCTGGAGCGGCACGGCCGCATCGACATTCTCTGCGCCAACGCCGGCATTTTTCCGGCCGCTCGCATGCTGGAGATGACCCTCGAGCAATGGAACGAGGTGCTGTCGACCAATCTTGCCGGCGCCTTCCTTTGCGTGCGCGCCTGCACGCCAGCGCTGGCGCGCAGCGGTCGGGGACGGATCGTGCTCACCTCCTCGATCACCGGCCCGATCACCGGCTATCCCGGCTGGTCGCATTATGCGGCGAGCAAAGCCGGACAGCTCGGCTTCATGCGCACGGCGGCGCTGGAGCTGACGCCGCTCGGGATTACCATCAACGCCGTCCTGCCCGGCAATGTGCGCACCGAAGGACTCGTCGCGCTCGGCGAGGAATATGCGGCGAAAATGGCGGCGTCTGTCCCACAGGGTCGGTTAGGGAGCGTCGACGACATCGCCTACGCCGCGCTGTTTTTCGCCAGCGATGAAGCGCGCTACATCACCGGCCAGACGCTGGTGATCGATGGCGGGCAAGTTTTGCCTGAGTCGCTGACGGCGTTGCAGGATCTGGCTCAGTGACGGGAGCATGATTTGGATCAGTGGCCGCCAGCGCAAGCCCCTGTCCAATGACGGATGCCCCGCGTGGCTTCCGCCGGGCTGTTGGTCTGAAAGCAGTCGCCAACGTGGCGCGTGGGGGTGCCTGAATTCATCTCTGATGGCGCCAAGGCGTAGAAATCATTATAGCGGGCGCGGGCGCGCTCAGCCCGGCTCGCGGCCGCAGCAGGCGCAATCGAGGCGGTCACGCCGGCGATGATCGCCAGGGCCAGCGTTGCTGGCCGGAGGATGCCGCTTTTGTCCATGTCATTCCCCTGTCCGAATGCGAAGCCTGCTGCTTCTTTGATCATTGTCAGCCTACTGAATCATCAGTATGCATATTAATTATTCACAAGCTTTCGATGAGCTAAAGGGCCACGCGGGGAGAAAATGGTGGGGCCAACGCGAGCGAGGCAGGGCGTCAAGCCAAGCGGCAATGACGAAAAGCAGTGCAGGGAGGAAGATTGGGCGATTGAGGACGCGTAGGCCTTGGAGGCAGTTCTCCACGCGTCAACGCTCTCGCGATATGTGTTCAATCCCTGCTATGACGCCGTCGGTTGCGTTAGTCGCGTCACTAGCCCGCTCTATTCACGACGATAGACGATTGCGTGGGTTTTTGAGAGAGGCTGATTTCGGGCGTGCGGCGCCGTTCGTCTTTTTCGCCGCCTGAGGATCGGTACTTTTGATTACACGCTGGAGAG
>NZ_JBFWVN010000112.1:0-3686 GCF_050246715.1 Methylocystis sp. | reverse complement strand
GACAAGAGCCCACTCCGCGTCGGTCAGATCGGAAGGATAACGAAGGCCGCGACGATCGGCCAAGACGCGATGCACCGGCTTCCACATCCGCAACTCCCTTGCGAATCATCCACTTCGCAAGAGAATCACAACCGACTCTTTCGACTCAACTTCTTTCAGGATCGGCTCTTAGACTCCACATTAAGTCAGCAATTTTTGTTGGAAACTCGAAAAAAACAAAGCGCCGCAGGAAAAGCTAGCGGGAGGAAGCGGAAAGAAAATCGGGTTTGGGTCGGGCCTGCTACCGAACTTGCAATTCGTGCGCGAGACGAAAACCCTTCGTTCGGAAGATCTAAGATTGCCGATTTCATGTTAGAGTATTCGCACCCGGATCAGCGTTTGCCAGGTCATCCAACGCTGATGGATTTTGTTAAGAAATTGGAAGAGAGCGGGGTAATCCCGAGGAGCATAAAGAGGATTGCCTGTAAGAATTGGTAGTGAACCGGTTCATTACCCCTATTGAACCGGTTCGCTCGGCTTACCACTCATTCCTAACAACTCTATGTCCGTCCCCAGCCGCAGCAAAACGCGGTCGTTGAAGGACAGACAACATGGAAAGACGTGAAGTCACCGGGCGCAAGGCAGGCGTTGCCGCCGCGCTCGACGGCGATTGGATTGCGAAGCCCTTTCGGAAGTGGTGCCGCGACGTCGGGATATCGGTTTCGCACGGCTACAATCTCGTAGCGCAAGGCAAGCTCCAAATCACGCATCTGGGTCATCGCGCGCTCATGACGCGCGCCGAGTCCGACCGCGTTATGCGGGAGGGCGTGTGACATGACTCCCAAAACATCGAACCCCGCCGATGGGTGCGGCGGGGCTCGGGGAAGTGTTCAAGATTGGCGTCTGAACAGCCCCGAGAATACCCCTGCCTCCACCCGGCCGCAAGGCTTGCCGAGCCGCGCCGAAGCCGCTCGCCGAACGCCGCGACGAGCAGCGGTTAAGGGCAAGCGCGCCCGTGTTTCAAAGGGCGGCGCATCAAGACGAACGTCATTCGTCCGCATGGCGCTCATCTTCTTGTCGCAATTGCGCAATCTCGCCGCTGTTCACCGCAAATACGGCGAAATCCTCGACAACGCGGCTTGGCTGCGCGTCAACGCCAACATCTGGTCAAGCGCCCCCGAGGGCTATATCGGCAGTCGCCGGGGCGACCGTGCGCCGTTATATTTTGGCCTTACGTTTGAAAATCTTAAAAATCAGGCGCTGGCGTGCGGTCTCGACGCGTCCGATGAGGAAATTGAGGAGCAGGTCGCCGATACGCGAGCATGGCGTCGGAAACGGTCCGAGCAAGTTGGCGCGCCTTTCTATCGGCGCATGAAGCCCGACAAGATCGGAAGGCTCCTCGGCGTCGTTGAGGCGACGAGAGAAGAGGCGGGCGCGTGGAATATCGGGACTTATGGCGGAAGCCGAGCGGAAAGGATTGCGGCCGCCAAGGAGCGCGACAAAGCGCGCAAGGCGCATCAGCGCCGCGCGAGCGGCGTCCAGACACGGGAAGAACGCTACGCCGTCAATCTGACCAAAAGCCGGCCTTGGGTCGATGAGGGGATATCGCGCCGGACTTGGGAGCGCAGACGGTCGCGCGAGCGGGCAGAAAATGACGCAGCCGCTTCCGCGACCTATAGTGTGCACCCTGACGTGACGCAGCCGGTTCCGCCGCAACCGAATCCGCGACCTATAGTAGAGCGTGACGCAGCCGAATCCGCGACCTTTAGTCTTATCGGACTTCCTCCTCAAGACTTCCGAAAACCAACCCGCCAACGGGCGTTGGAGCGGACAGATTCTTTGGGTCTTCCGGACAGCGAACCTAAAGATTTTGCCAATGAATTTTCGGAAGAGGCTGCCGAAGATGTTCCTCATGAAATTGAGATCGAGATATGAGCGCCGCTCGTCTTCTCAAGGAGGCCCGAGCCGCCGGCCTGTCCCTTCGCATCTCGCCTGCCGGCAAGCTTGCCTGTCTCGGCCCTGCGGAAACGGTGGAGCGTCTCAAGCCTGCGCTTGCCGAACGCCGCGACGAGCTTATTGCCGAACTCCGCTCTGAAGTCGCGGCGGCTTACAGCCCCGCCCGCCTCCAGCGCGAAGCAGACCGGCGGAACGCCGCAGCCGGCCTAAACCATTCGACGGACCGTTTCTGCCGCTGCGGCCATCTCGCCATGTTCGCCTGGCCAGGACATGACGGGCGCGATGTATGGCGCTGCGTCGAGTGTCTGCCGACAAGGGGGCGCGCATGACCCGCCGCCGCCTCCCAAATCGCCGATCGCATGAATCGCGCGACCTGATTTTCGATGGACGCCGCTTCTCGCTCGGCGTCGGCTTCGACGACACAGGCGCTCCGGCCGAAGTCTTCGTTTCGGCTCCGCGCGCCGGCAGCGGCTATGCGGCGCTCGCTCGCGACGCCGGCATTCTTTTGAGCCTCGCCCTGCAATCCGGAGCCGACCCCGCCACGATCCGACACGCTCTCACGCGCGAGGAGAACGGCGAGGCCGCATCGCTGCTCGGCGCAATCGCCGACGAAATCGGGGGCCAGGACGCATGAGCAACATCATCGGAATCGACATAGGCGCTCGGGGCGCGCTGGCGCTGCTCTCGCCTACTGGCGAACTGCTCGAAGTCGCCGATATGCCGATCCTGCGCGACGGCCCCGCCAATCGCGCGAACGTCAACGCGCCGCTTCTGGCAAGCGTCGTCTACCGCTGGCAGGCGTCTAAGGCATTCGTCGAACTTGTCGGCGCGCGACCAGGCGAGGGCGTGGCCGGCGCTTTCAGCTTCGGCCGCAGCCGCGGCGTTGTCGAGGGCGTGCTTGGCGCTTGTGGCGTTCCCGCTACCCACCTAGCGCCGGCATCTTGGAAACGCGCTGTAGGGCTTTCTCTGGCCAGCAAAGATGCGGCGCGCTCGGAAGCCATCCGACGCTGGCCCGGCCACGCTGAGCTGTTCGCGCGCGTCAAAGACGATGGGAGGGCGGAAGCCGCGTTGATCGCTGTTGCCGGCCTGCTCCGAGAAAGGAGGGCAGCGTGACTGACGATGACGATCGTGTCCTAAGGCCATATGACCCTGCCGAGGCCATCAGCGTCGCGAAAGCGGCAAAGATCGCCGGGAGGTCAAAGCGCACAATCTTGGAATGGGTCGCGAAACATGGGATAGGCCGCAAGGTCGTGGGACGCGTCGAGGTTAGTGCCGTCGCATTGCCAATGCTGCTCGATGGCGACATGGCCGCGCTGCGTGCATATCGGCGCGGCGATCGATCTAGCGAACGTGTGGCGCGATATCTCGCGCGCACCGATATAAAAAATCCGCAGAACGCGCAGAACACGCAGAGCCGGTATGGCGTCGTCGTCTCAGGCGAGGAATAATCGCCGCCATGTCCATACCCGACACAAACGAAATCGCGATCGCGTTGAGCTGCGTCACGGATGCGGTCCTGTCCGCTGTCGACCCGAGTGGCGGCGCATTTCGCCGGGCTCGCTGCAGCTTGCATGAAGGGCTCCGCCTGGCCGAAGCCGCGGGCGCCAAGTCCGAGGCGGCCGAGATCATTCGCGAAGTCGTCGCCACAATGTCAGAAAGTGAGAACCTATGACCACGCCCGCCCCGATTCTCGAATCCCGTGTCGACCTCGCTGAACACAAACGAAATATCTGGTTTGCGAGCGCCCCGCT
>NZ_JBFWVN010000111.1:0-3855 GCF_050246715.1 Methylocystis sp. | reverse complement strand
GCGTCAGATACGGCGCAACCAACGACCATTCTTCATCACTGATATCAGACGGATAAGGCTTGCGAATCGGAACCATCCGATTCCATTAAACCCATCCCTCCCGAAAGTACATAACACCCTCTAGAGCGCGCTGCGAAAAAGCGGAAGCCGGCTTTTCGCGGGGAGCGCGCTCCAAATTGGACGCCGACCTACTGGCGCCGCATTTTTGTGCCCTTCTCCCGGGATGACCTTCGCACGCATCGCCATGGCGCTCATTTTTGCCCTCTCCGCCCGCGCCGCCCTGGCGCAGGAGGCGCCCTCGAGCGGCGGCGAATTCATCGGCCGGCTGTTCGACGCCACTGGATTGCGCGCCCCGCCCCGGCAAGCGGCCGATTTCGTTCGCGAATCGCGGCCCGAGCAGATGAACTATCGACCCTTCGACCCAAAGCCTCAGAAGGACCCCAAGCGCAAGACCGCCGCTGATCTCCGCGCCATGGGCGCCGGGCTCGAAGCGGCGGCGGCCGAGAACCGACGCCGCGCCGCCAGCGTCGCCACGCCCGACGCGCCGGCGAAGCCCGGTCGCTAGATTGGGCGGCTGGAAAAAGCGGCACTCGGCCTTTCGAGCGAAACGCCCTATCAGCCTTTGAGATCAAGCGACTGATCGACCGCGGCGCGCCGCCTGGTCGCAGCCCGATCCCTGTCGCTCGGACCCGCGTCGCCTAAGCGCGCCGGGCCTCGCCCGCTATGGCTGATCGCTCGTCTATCTAAGCGGAATTATTTCGATTCATCTCCGGATTTCTCGTCGATGTCAAAATCGTCATTTAAGTGTCATAGACTCTTGATACCGTCCGGTGTCGGAACATAGTATTCTCCACAACGCATCCTGCGTTGGGGAGATGTCCTCATGTCTAAATTCACACTGCTGCTGTCGACAGCCGCGGTCGCCGTCTTATTCGCCGGCGCCGCACAGGCCAGCCCCTATTATCCGTTCGCCTCTTGGGAAAGCACCGGCGCGCCGTTCGAACGCTGCTGGTGGCAGTCGGGGCCCTCGCGTCCCTACCGTCTATGCGTGCCGATTGCACCGCGCGCTTTGGGCTACTACGGCTATGGGGGTCGCACCCCTGACTACAATCCTGACATTGCGCCCGACGGATAATGATAAGCGCCGGCTAAATGAGCCGGCGCTTCATTCACAACGCCCTGCGCAGCGCTGCGCGTCGTCAGCGCTGTCGGCCTCGACCGCAACCAACGAGATTTCAGATGATTTCTCGTCTGTTGCGGCGCCGTTTCGCGACCGCAGCGCGCTCTTGATCGTGTCGCGAAGCGATTCATCTCTCCCTCATCGCACTCAAACGAAGGGAGATATTCAGATGCCGAAAATCTACTATCTGCTATCGATCGCCGCGATCGTCGCCGGTTTCGCCAGCGCCGCAGAGGCCAGTCCCTATTTTCCGTTCATTTCGGCGGGGTCCGGCGAAAGCACGGGCGCGCCTTATGAACATTGCTGGTGGCAGTCGGCGCCGTCGCGTCCCTATCGGCGCTGCGTCGCGATTCCGCCGCCCCATCCGACCTATCACGCCGGGCGCCACGGCCACGGCTGCTATCCCTGCAACAACTGACGCCCGCGCCGGCTCATCGGCCGGAACGGCTCTCGCGCAGAATGCGGCCCGTCGAGCGGCGGCCCCAAGACGCCCCATAGGCCGGCGTGGGTCGCCAAGCTCGACGCTCCGGCGACGCCCGTGCGGCGCGGGTGATTATGCGATGCGCACGAAAACATCGGCGCCGGCGTTGATCGACGCCCATTCCTCGCCGGGCGGCACCTGCGAGGTCATCTGCCATAGCGTATTGATCGTCTGCGTCGGAGCCTTCGGGTCGAGCTGGCCGACCCAGGCGGTGATCGCCTGGAAATCATCCCAATGCACGACGAAGGAGATCAGACCGCCGTCGACGAAGCCGCCGAGAACGCCGGTCGTCGACGTTCCGCCCTCGCTCACCGCGCTCACATATTTGCCCGAAATCACGTCGCCCTTCTGAGCGATCGTGGCGACGGAGCCGAGCTCATTCTTCCATTTGCCGGTGAAATTAACCGGCGCCCCAGTGCCCTTTGCGACGCGCAGAAGTGATTTTTCGAGAAGCATTTGAATAACTCCATTGGTGAGAATTTACTGCCGCAGGGGGCCGTCGCGCGCCACCGCTCCTTTGGCCTTCGCACCAATTTAACGCCGCGAATGTCGACGCCCGGCAAGGGCTTTGCATGTCCGGCGCAACCTTCTGAGCGTCGCTTCCACAATGGCCCCCTCTCCCACCTTCGACTTCGGACAGACCGATCCCGGCCTCGCCGTGCTGCGCATGGCGGCGCTGATCGCCCAGAGCGTCGACGATCCGGACGAGGAGACGCTCGATCTCCTCTTCGAACAGGTCGAGGCCGGCCATCTCGTCGACGTCCAGCCGGCGCAAATGTGGCCGGAGCTGATGCGCGGCCTGATGAGCCCGGCGCCGTCGAAGATGATCAAGACCCTGCGCGGATGCGGCGCGCTCGTCGAGGTCCTCCCCGAAGTCGCGGCGCTCTTCGGCGTGCCGCAGATTTCCGACGGGCAGGATGAGGTCGATCTCGGCCAACATCTGATGAGATCGCTCGACGCGGCGGCGAAGCGCGACGCGACGCTTCCCGTCCGCTTCGCGCTGCTCGCGATGAATGTCGGCAAGTCGGATTCGCCGCGCGAACATCTTCCCGTGCATTACAAACATGTCGAGCGCGGACGCCCGCGGATCGAGGAAATATGCGCGCGCTTTGGCGCGCCGGAAGACTGCCGCGATCTCGCGCTGCTGGCGCTTTCCGAATGCGAGCGCGTGCATCGCGTTTCAAAAATGCGCGCCGGGCCGGTGGCGCTGATGCTGGAGCGGATCGGGGCTTTTGACGCGCCCGAGCGCTTCCGCGAGCTGATGATCGTCTGCGCCTGCGATTTTGGCGCCCACGAGGGTCGCGAGGACGTGGCCTATCCTAAGGCGGCGCTGCTGGAGATTGCACTTGCGGCCTGCGCCGAGGTTGCGGCGACCGGCTCAGACGAAGCGCGCCAAACCGCCCGCGCCGAAGCGATCGCGCTGGCGTTTCGCTCGGAGAGATGGTCGAGCGAAGTGGGGTGACCTGCACCAGCTGAGGGTAGCTCTATAAATTAACTGCTTGACTGATGAGCGCCTTTCGTTTTCTGAAGGCCCGCGCCCGCAACGCTGAGAACCACGCACTTCACCCTCTCAACGACAGCGAGCACTGATCATGACTGATGTGTAATGAGTTCGGTGCAAGCCAGCCATCCAACGTATGAACTCCATTCGCTGGGATGGAAAGCGTTTCAGCAATTGTGCGTATCCGTCGCAGGCGAAGTTTGGGGTCAGGTTGTGCAGGGTTTTTATGACTCGCACGACGGCGGCCGCGACGGAGCGTTTTATGGAGTGTGGGTTCCCAAAAGGGGCGAAGCGCTTGAAGGCAACTTTGCCGCGCAATGCAAATTTTCTTACAAGCCGAATCGAACGCTGAATCTGCCGGACCTAAAGGACGAACTCGCCAAAGCAGCACGCCTTGCCGATCGTGGGCTAGCCGACAATTATATTCTGTTCACGAATATGCAGCTTACGGGAACCAACGACGAGACCATTCGCGCCGCCGTCGAGGCGATTCCGGGAATAAAGCGATGCGTTATTATTGGATGCGAGCGAATTTCGCAGTTCATCCAAGAATCGCCTCGCCTTAGAATGCTAGGCTCAGGACCTATTAAATTTGATTGAGGCGTGATTCACAAGAGGCTTCTGATTGGGAGGCCTTGAAGATGAGCAGCCTGTTTCTCCTGAGCGCGCGCCAGATGGCGCGGATATCTCCGT
>NZ_JBFWVN010000110.1:0-3978 GCF_050246715.1 Methylocystis sp. | reverse complement strand
CAGCGACGAAGCCGGCAGTGAAATCGAAACTCCGCTGATCCGTTGGTCGATGCAGGAAATCCGCCGTATCGCGACGCGCCTTGCGCGCAAACGCATCCGACCAGAGTTCATCATCGCCTGGTCGCTCGGCGACGAGCACATCAGGCAGAAGCAAAGCGCGCTCATATCAAAATGCAACTGTAATGCTAAGCACACTTCAAAAAATGTACGCTTTGCTCCCTTCATCTTGAAGGCAGACATTGCTCAATGCTTTCCAAGTATCTATACTCATTCGATCGCTTGGGCTGCCCACGGTATCGAACAATCCAAGAATGACACAGATAGAGCATCTACCAGCAATTATTTCAATGCACTCGATTTTTTCGTACGCAATGGACAGCGCGGTAACACACGGGCTGTATTAGTCGGGCCAGATGCATACCGATTGATAGCTGAGTTCGTCCTAGCAAAAATTGATCAAGAATTAAATAGCCTTGTAGGGAATAGGATCGTCGGAGCAGCTAGGCACGTTGATGATTACTATATCGGATTACGAAATGAGCATGATGCTCAGGCGGTATTATCAACATTGCGAGAAATTCTAGCAAATTATGAACTGAATTTGAATGATCAAAAGACAAAAATTTACTCTAGCCTTGAGCCAATTAATGACCTTTGGGCGCAGCGCCTGAGGGATCATATGCCCAGATTTGCACCGACGGAGGGCATCGAGCGATTTGAGCGCACCATCTCTGAAGCAGTGACGGCGGCCACACTAATTACGTCTGATAGTCCCATAAAGATTTTGTTCAGGTCATTTGATGAAGCTCGTATTTATAGGTCTATAAATTGGGAATACGTCGAGCAAAACGCCCAGCGGATTATACAAAAGCATCCCCACGCAATTGACTACGCCTGTTTGCTGGTGACGAAAAGGAAAGCCTTGGGCGAAAAAATCGATTCTGATGGATGGCTCACAGTTGCCGAGATGATAGTAAAGCGCAGCCTAGCGTTCAATCACGACCACGAAGTGCTTTGGATGACATGGCTTTTGTTAGCGTGTGACATCGAAATTCCTACCGCAATGGTGGATGAATTGTCGAAATCCCGAAATGCCCATATCCGAGCTTTGCTCGTGCAAGCCTATGTAGAAGGAAAGCTCAAGACGAAGCCAAGACTCGCTTTGGGTGGGTCGCTCTCATCTGTCGATGCGAACTGGCTGGTAAACTTGGTGGCGCGTTCGCAGAATTTTTCAAAGGCTGCTTTTTCTGGCTTGCTTTCGGATGAATTTGACCACTTAGCTAAAAAACATATAAGATTGCTTGATTTTAACGAGCATCCAAAGCGCGTCAGAAAGCAAAACACGAGGGCCATAAGCCGTACACGTTATGGCTACGATGATATTGAAGATGAAGATTTCGAAGATTTACTCTCGGATAACGAAAACGATGATATTTGAGCTATATAACGCTTCTGCATAGTTTCTACTCACCCAAACCGATTATTCCTCGGAAAACCCCTCGGCGGCAATCGCCCGGCTTCGGCGCGGTGGCCGATCCAGTCCTTGAGTTCCGCTCTGTCGATCGTGAACACGCGGCTTGAGGCGTCCGTCCAGGTCAGGCCGTCCTTCAGCGCAAAAACCTTCGCGTCGGAGACGCCGCCCTCCTTGTAACGCTGCATGCGCACGCCCTTGCCGCGGGCCATGCGCGGCGCTTCGCTCAAGGGAAAGACCAGGAGCTTCCGGTTCTCGCCAATGATGGCGATCATATCGCCGCTCGCCTGCGTCACGATCTTCAATCGCGACGGCGGATCGACGGTGAGAACCGCGCGGCCCTTACGCGTCGACGACAGAAGATCGTCGGCGCCGGCGACAAAGCCGCGCCCGTCATTGGTGATAAGCAGCAACGACGCCTCCGCGACATGCGGCATAACCGCAACGACATCGGCGCCTTCCTCGATATCGGCGAAGAGCCGGATCGGCTCGCCATGGCCGCGTCCGCCGGGAAGTTTCGAGGCTTCTAACGTATAGGCCTTGCCGTTCGAAGCGAGCGCGATGATTTTCGACGTCGTCTGCGCGAAGAAGGAGGCGGCGAGCGAATCGTCGCCCTTGAATTGCAGGCTCGAGAGATCCTGCACATGGCCTTTCAGCGCGCGAATCCAGCCCTTTTCCGACACGACGACGGTGACCGGCTCGCGCTCGATCATCGCTTCGGCGAGATCGAGATCGATCGCCTCCGGCGCGTCCTCAAAAGTCGTGCGCCTCTTGCCGATCGGCGTCTGCGGCCCGTAGCTCTTCTTTAATTCGCGCACCTGCCAGGCGATGGTCTTCCACTGCTTGGCTTCGTCGGCGAGCAACGCATCGATGTCCTTGCGCTCGTCGGAAAGCGCCTTGAGCTCCTTGCGCAGCTCCATTTCTTCAAGCTTGCGCAAGGCGCGCAGCCGCGTGTCGAGAATATAGTCGACCTGCAGATCGGTGAGCTTGAACGCCTTCTTTAACTCCGCCTTGGCGTCGTCCTCTTCGCGGATGATGCGGATCACCTCATCGAGATTGAGGAAGACGACGACCATGCCTTCCAATTGCTCGATGCGCCGGATGATCGCGGCGAGGCGATGGCGCGAGCGGCGTTGCAGCACGGTCCGGCGATGATCGAGCCATTGCCGCAACGCCTCGCCGAGCGAAACGACGCGCGGCGCCACGCCGTCGACGAGCACATTCATGTTCATCGTGAAGCGCGTTTCGAGTTCGGAGAGCTTGAACAGAGTCTCCATCATCAGCGCCGGATCGACCGTGCGCGACCGCGGCTCGAAGACGATGCGCACGTCTTCCGCCGATTCGTCGCGCACATCGGCGACGAGCGGCAATTTGCGCTCGGCGACGAGTTCGGCGAGTCGTTCGATGAGGCGCGACTTTTGCACGCCGTAAGGAATTTCGGTGACGACCGCGACCCAGCCGCCGCGCGGCAGCTCTTCCTTCATCCAGCGCGCGCGCAAACGAAACGAGCCGCGCCCGGTGCGATAGGTCTCGATAATTTCTTCGCGCTTGTCGACGACGATTCCGCCGGTCGGAAAATCCGGCCCCTGCACGAAGGTCAGCAACTGTTCGGCGGTCGCCTTGCGATGGGAGATGAGATAGAGCGCGGCGTCGCAAAGCTCGGCGAGATTATGCGGCGGGATCGAGGTCGCCATGCCGACGGCGATCCCCTGCGCGCCATTGGCGAGCATATTCGGCAGCGCCGAGGGCAGCACCACCGGCTCCTTCTCTTCGCCGGAATAATTGGGGATGAAGTCGATTGCGTCTTCGTCGATGCCTTCGAGCAGCAGGCGGGCGACCGCGGTCATGCGCGCTTCGGTGTAGCGATAGGCGGCGGCCGAATCGCCATCGACATTGCCGAAATTGCCCTGCCCGTCGACAAGCGGATAGCGCGAGGAGAAATCCTGGGCGAGGCGCACCAGCGCGTCATAGATCGCCTGATCGCCATGGGGATGGAACGAACCCATTACGTCGCCGACGATTTTCGCGCATTTCTTGAACGGCGCGCCAGGATCGAGCCGCAAAATATGCATGCCGTAAAGGATGCGGCGGTGGACGGGCTTGAGCCCGTCGCGGGCGTCCGGCAGCGCGCGGCCGGTGATGGTCGACAGCGCGTAACGCAGATAGCGCTCTTCAAGAGCCTCGCGCAGATCGACCGGCGCGATCACGCTAACATCGCTTGCGCCTTTGCCTTTTCCGCTTCCCCCGCCGCCTTTTTGCGCCATCTGGTCAATCCGAATCTTAGGTTACGTCGGTACTATGGCCGTCGCAGCGGCGGCGCAAGCGGGCTGTTCGCCTTTCCCAATCGGCGGGGGCGGCCGTCGACGCGCCTGTATTTTGTCTGAGAGCCGATCCGAAAAGTTTGGATTCATGAACAAGACGTTGCACGGGTCAGACGTTTAAGCATGATGCGGATCATAGCGAGTTTGACGAAGGCGGCGACGGTCGTGGCGTAGCGTTCGAAGTCG
>NZ_JBFWVN010000109.1:0-4140 GCF_050246715.1 Methylocystis sp. | reverse complement strand
AAGGCTAGTAAAAGACTATGAGCGTTATGCCGAGACCTTGGCAGGATTCCACGTAGTCGCCTTCGTCTGCCTCATGCTCAAACGCGCCGCAAACATCATGCAAGGTGCATAACACCCTCTAGGCCAGGCTGAGGCGGAGCCGGCGCAAGAAGGGCTCGCCGCACAGGGCGGGCCTTTCGGGGTCGGCGGCAATCACGCGCCTTTGGCGACCCTAGCGATGGTCGATCGGGAGCAGCCTGTAGCGGCCTGTATCGTTGACCATGACTGCATGGCGGCGTGCATTTTTTCGATCGCCGTTCAAGGAGCCAAACAAGAAAAATCGCGCCATAATACCGCATTCCTCCTTAAATATCAGTCAACTAGGATCAGATGTCGGTCACTCGCGGCTGTCGTCCTCTGCCTCGTCCAGCTTCGCTCGGAACGAAAGCCCGCAAGCCGCGTTATTGGGAGCGACCGCTGCCAGAACGTAACCATACGATCACACGAAGCGGCGATCTTCCCATACCCAAAATCTTCAACGATTGGCTGAGGGATATCGCGCACGTATATGACGCCGGTCGACTTCATCGACTTCGGGCTGCGCACGTTCATGCGCAACCCATTTTTCACTCCTGAACGAATTTCCCTGCAGCAAGGGCAAAGCGACTTTCGCTTATTGGACGCAAGAGAGGGGCTGGTGGTGACGCTTGGTCCCAACACGTCCTTTTTTGATCGGCCCAGCAGATCTGTCTGCCGATGGCCCGGAACACTGACGATTCCGCGCCAGAGTCCGCATCCGACGCCGGAGCGCTCCTGGCTCGCTAATGAGTTCGCCAACTTCCTTTATGTGTGCTTTGGCGGCGGCGACGTAAAACTCAATCGCATCGCCGCTTCCAAGAAACAAAGAGAGATTTTGCTGACCGCCGGCGAAGGCAATGTCGTCGAGAAAATCGATCTGACGAAACTGGCGCGAAAGAATTCGTCGACGCTTCTGTTTCTCCAGCCCGCCTATCTTTGTTCCTCCTCGAATGTTGCGATTCGTTCCGTGCCCTGTGACGCATCGACAATGAGTTGGGCGCGGGCGCCCTATGTCTATCAAACGCGCCCGACTGACGATGTATCAACGCCCGCGATTCTTTGTCTCGTGGGAAAGACCTTGATCTGGTGCGAAAGGATCGAGCCCGGCGAGAGTCGGGACTACGCTCTTGGAAACGTCATCGCCACGACGGCGAACATCGTTTCGAAGTTGCGACCGACAAGCCAAGCGCATCCTGAGGATCGCAGAATAGCTGCAATCCAGCTCGGTCATTCCAGCGCGAATGGGATCGTCTCGAACGAAAGCAAGCCGCGACACATTCCGCCTGCGGCTTCGCGAATTTGCCGCCGCCGCCAAAATTCTGTTTGAATCGATACGCGCCCGAGAGGGATTCTTTCTGTGCGAACTGACCAATGAATCCGACGCGCCCGCCCATGTTTTTATCCAACTGAACAAGAGCGACTTCTATGGCGGCTCAGGGCTCATTGGCATCGCGATAAAGTTTCTGTCCAGCGTCTTCCGTTTGTCGCACTTATCTCTGGGGCATTAGTTCGCGTTAGCATTTAGGCGGATTCGCCGAAACCCAGACAACGTGATCGACTCCAAAAATTGAAACCGCGCTTTACGCAAAAGCCAGATTCCACTTTTTGCGAGCCGCGTTTTAAAGCGCAATCATGAATCATCTGCGCGGCGAACTCGCCTCTGGCGCGTAGCGGCCGAGCGGGCGCGGCGCGCCGGGCGCGTCGGGATTTTTCGACGGGTCGAAGGCGTCGCCGCGGCGGATTTTCGGACGCCGCAGTCCCTCGCCGACTTTCACCGTCGCGGAAACGGTCGTCCGTCGCGACGCGCTCGATTCGACGGCGACGCGTTCGGTTCGCCCCGACGAACGTTCGCCGGTTTCCGCCGATCGCTCCGCGGTCGCCGCAGGCTTGGCGGCGACCTCGCGCTGAAGGCCCTCAACCTGGCTGGAGAGCGCGCCGATCGCAGCGCCTGTCTCCGTCTTCATCGCGTCGATGCGCCTGCCAAGATTCTCGACGGCGTCTGAAGCCGGCGTCGCCGCGTCCGTCGAAGCGCGCATCGTCTCCATTTCGGCGTGCAGCGCCCGGATCTCCTCTTCCATTTTCTGCGTCGTACGCAGCAAGGCGGCGCGATCGGCGCTGTCCTGCGTCGCCATCGTCCTGACGAGGCCAGGAATCGCGGAAAGCGTCGGCCATGCGGCTTCGGCGATCAGCCAGCCGGCAAGACCAGCGCCGCCATAGACCAGCGCCGCCCAGAGCAGCCGAGAGCCGTAGATCACGCCGCGTTTGAACGCCACGAGCGGCCTTCGCGCCGCGCGCGTCTCGGATTCGTCAGAGACTTTTGCGGCGATCGCCGCGTCCACTCGCTCCGCTCTCAGTTCCGGAACGTCGGCTGCGGGAGACGCGGCCGGGCTGAAGTCGAGAGCGGCTATTCCCATTGGCTTGGTCATGGAGAAGGATCGGATCGATACAAGATTTATGAGCGTCACGCCGATTGCTTGACAATCGATTAACGCGGGTCGCGGCCGGCGCCGCGGCGACGCCGGCCAATCTGCCCGTACACGCGACAGGACCCTGCAGGCGTCACGCCGTCGCTTGATCCGCAGGCGTCGCAGGAGACGGCTCACATTCCTCGAAATTAAAATTCAAGAGTCGCTTGGCCCTCTGAATCGACAGCTTCTCTTGGTCGGTCAGCTTAGTCTCGACCGAGCAGCAGTCTTTCTCCGTGAACAGCCGATTGGAAATGTGATATCCGAGCGCGCGATAGACCTCGAACTGCTCCTCGCTGAAAAACTGGTTCAGCGTCGTTTCATGCGGAAAGTCAGGATTGCGTTTCTTGTAATCGCTCACATAGTCGTTTTCGTCGCCCGTCAATGACGCTTTCAGATAAATCAATACGCCCGTTTCCGGTTGAGCGGGCGGTTCGCCGGGATATTCGATGATCCCGATCGCCGCATGCGGGCCGAGGTTCTTCGTTCGTACCTGTTCCGCGGCGATTTCAGCGCTGGTCTTTCTGGTGTGAGTTTTGATCTCGCCCCAAGGCAGGCGGATGCGAATGCCGAGGTCGATGCGGGCGAGACGCTGAAGCTGCACGAGCGAGGGAAAGTCCATGCCCCCGTCAGCTTCGCCGTCGACGACGATGATGACCGCGACGCGCCGGCGAAGCAATTCATAGACGCCGAGATTGTCGATATGGCCGCCGTCGCTCAGGAAGACATAGTTGAAGGTTTCGCGGGTGCGAAAGAAAGCCTCCGCGAGGAAGTAGCGCGGTCGGGGCCATTGGCGACTCTTGCGAAGTTTGCTTAGCTTTTTCGGGTTCGGGAACCATCGCCCGAGG
Organism: Methylocystis sp.; assembly: GCF_050246715.1. NCBI lineage: Bacteria > Pseudomonadati > Pseudomonadota > Alphaproteobacteria > Hyphomicrobiales > Methylocystaceae > Methylocystis > Methylocystis sp. The sequence continues at coordinate 770 of NZ_JBFWVN010000109.1, read as the reverse complement.
CGCACGTTAAGGAGCGCCAGCGTAAAGGCGAGCGGACGCAGAGAGGCGATTCCCATATTTGGCGCCGCCGCCGCCCCCGAAATCGCCATGGCGGTGCCGATGTCCCCGGTCCAAAAGTCCTTCACATCGTTCGTTTCGACATAGCCGGTGACTTCGCTGCCGACAAAATTGCGGCTCAGCAGGAAGAAATCTCCGTTGCGACCACGGCGATTGGCCCTGGGCGACCCCGGCACGTTGAGAGTCGTATTGATGAGGTGGTACGGCGCGTAGATGGGCGAAATATCGTTCAGGGAGAAATCATTTGCGGCGATATTCTTGTTCTCGTTTATGTCGTCCCACTTTTTTTTGGGGTCAACGAGAAAAGCGCCGACCAGCCGATCACGATAGAATTGATGCAGGGAGTTGGCGTTGACGTCGATAAAATACCAAACGAAGATGAAGATCGATAGCGCGATTCCCAGATAGACGATGACCGGAGGCGTTACGTGCGCGCGCCAGAAGCCCGGCTCGATCGAGCCCCAAATGGCCCCTTGAGCAACGCTGAATACCGACTGAAGAAATTCGGGAGCATGCCGATAGTTTGGCTCGGAGACCGACGCCGAAATTCCCCAGTATGAAAGAACAATGTAGACCACCCACAGACCTAAGAGCCGATCCGAAAAGTTTGGATTCATGAACAAGACGTTGCACGGGTCAGACGTTTAAGCATGATGCGGATCATAGCGAGTTTGACGAAGGCGGCGACGGTCGTGGCGTAGCGTTCGAAGTCG
>NZ_JBFWVN010000108.1:0-4310 GCF_050246715.1 Methylocystis sp. | reverse complement strand
AATTTCTTTTGCAAGCTCAAGCAATTTCGGGCCATCGCAACGCGCTACGACAAAACCGCTCGAAATTTTCTCGCCGCGATCCACCTCTCCGCAGCTATCGTCTGGCTCAATTGATGACAGGCCCTAACGAATTTCGAGTTTTGGACAATGTCAATCCGATATTGCCGCTCTGTGCGGTGGCTTCACGCGAGAAAGCCGATCGCCAATGCGGCGGTCGTCATGGCGGCCAATGTTAAAATCGAAGCGCGAAGCTGCCTGCGCGTCGACTCCTGAGCGCCCTCCCAATCAAAATAAGTCGACATGGCTATCTCCGTTTGCTGTTTGGTGAAGGCGTAGTAGCAAGAATAACGAGACGCTCGCAGTGCGACTGCGCACATGCGCTTCGTTCATTGCTCACGCTCTTCTGGCGCCTGAGCGCCGCGTGGAAAGCATCGATCGATTTGCGCTGATCGTCGGACAACACGTTCGGGACGCGCGGCGCCCGGCTTTTGCGAAAGGACAGGCGCCAATGGCGCGCCAATATTATTTTCGGCCGCCAAACGCAGGCCCGGCCGTTCCGTAAATCTGAAGGTTGGGCTCTACAAGATATCCAGCGCGTCCACGAGCAGAACCCACGAAGCTCGGACCAGCGCCGAATGGCGAGGCTGATAGCCCGCCCGTGCTCCAGCTGCTTCGTCCGCCGGCAAATCCTTGAATGTCAGTTTCAACGCCAACCGCAATTCTATCCGTGAGCTGCCAATTGTAGCCCAACTGGCCGCCCCCAGCGAAGCCGACGCCGTTGTTCCACGAGATTCCCCGCTGAGGAACCGTCGCAAAGCTCGATGAATAGTTGAAACCGCCCGGCGTCGCCAGTCGAGACCAGTCGATGGACGCCGGATTGTAATTGTTGTTCCAAAAACCTCCGGCGTTCAATCCTGCGTAAAAGCCCATCCAAATTCGAGGCGGCGTCGATTGTGACGTCGAGGAGCCAATGGCTTCGTCGGCGCTGGCGGAATAAGCGCCCAGGCCGGTCAGGAGCAGGCTGGTCAGGAGAATGAGGGAAGCAACCAGCGTCTTCATTCGATAATCCTCCGCGTCGACGCCCCGCGAACGCAACCCAGGTGGATACTATCGAATGGAGTCGACAAGAGCCATTCGCGGCAACAGTGAAGGAACTCACTCAAGTTACTGAATTCCTCAATACGAATGCCGAGTTGAAGCCGTTCGAACTAAAGGTCTTGAATAGCAGCGATTGATTTCAAGTCCCGGCGCATGCGGCGCGCCGCTGCTCACGGCGCAAAAGAAAAGCCCAGCCGGATGGCTGGGCTTTCCTTCGACCAATCGGACTCGATCGATCGATCAATATTTCGCCAACACCGGCGCCGGGGCGCCGAAGTTGAAGTGGTAGTTCACGCCCGCGCGAATCGTGTGGAAGCGCGTGCGATTGTTGGTGCTGTTGAGGCCCCAGCCGGGGTTGAAAAACCAGCCGCCGTTGTTGTTCCCGTTGCCGCTGATCTGCGTATACAGATATTCGAGCTTGAGCGACCAGTTCGGAATGACCATCCACTCGCCGCCGCCGCCGACTGTCCAGCCCGTCTGCACCGCGCTGTTCTGGTTCCACCAGCCGTTGCGCTGCACTTCGCCATAGGCGAAGCCGCCCGTGCCGTAGATCAGCACCTTCGAATTGAGCAGCGTGAGGCCGGCGCGGCCACGAACCGTGCCGAACCAGTTCAGCGTCGCCGTCGTCACCGGAGGCAGGCCGAAGAGCCAGTTGTAGGTATTGCCGCCGGCGCCGGAGCCGATGCTCGTGCCCTGGAAGTCGGTCTCGACGCCAACGAGGAACATCGGCGTGACCTGGTAGTTGTAGCCGATCTGGCCGCCGCCGACGACGCCGGCGCGACTGCCGCCGTGATTGTTAAAGCCGGCGCCCCACGCGTTCGACGAATTGTTGGCGTAAAAGCCGACGCCGAAGTTCAAACCGCCATAGAGGCCCGTCCAGGTGATGAGCGGCGGGGGCGTCGGCGGCGGGGGCGCCTTATAGGACGGAAGGTCGGCGGCCAACGCCGATCCGGCCATCAACGCTAAGGCAGAGGCAGCAAACAATGCCTTTTTCATGTACCTTCCTCCTTAATGAGTTTTCAATTTGAGCGCGCGGCGAGATTTGCCTGAGGCCAAGTTGGTAGAAAGAAACCTGCTACACAGTCAAAGGATATGACTGGTTTTTGGGCGTCGAATTGTGCTTTCTGGGCGACTGTGGCAGCTGTGCCACAATGGACCCCGGACGATGCGCCGTGAGGCGAGGCGCCTTCGGCGGCGCAGTGACGTCGCCCCGACGAGAACTGTGCGGCTCCGACCTTGCCTTGACGCGGAGCGGCTGAATGTCGGCTATAATGGTTGGGCCAGAACGGCTGCGCCGACCCTGACCGGCCGCGATTTCGAGAGGAACGTCATGAGAATGCCGCCGGACAACGCCCGTCTCAAGGTCTCAGCCGGGCGGGGCCGGGGAATTCAGCATCCAGGCATGTGGACCGGCCTCGGACGATGCGCGCTCGCCGTCATTCTCGTCGCCGCCGCGCTGTCGGGAGCCGCCCAGGCGAAGCAGAAACAGGCGATGCCCGCGCCAATGTCCGCAGGCGCTGCGCCGGCGCCGAACGTCGACAAATGCGGTCACCCGATCGTGCTGGATAACGTCGGAAGCCCCTATACCGACCCCGTCTGCACCGCCCTCTCCGACACGCTTCAACCCCCGCTCTATATTCCCGATCCTGAATGCAACAGGGGCGTCGAGCCATATGATTCGCGATGCTACATGGAGCGGCTCCTGACGATGATCACAGCATCGCCGGGTCCCCCGCCTCTCGCCAGGCCCCTCCCCTATCCGGTCAAATAGTCGTCAAGCGATATAGACCGCGCCGCTCGGCGCGCGTCGGCGAGATTTGACGACATTTCGCCGCGATTCAGGCGCAGCTTGCGACTTCCTTCGTTTCCGAAGGCAGGATTTCGCGCATGAACGACCTCATCATTCCGCCGGAGCCGCCGCAGCCAAAAAGGAACGGCGCGCCGGAAATATTGCCGGTGGAGATCGTCATTGATCGCCGCCGGCGTCGACCGCTCCGCTATGGACTGATCGCGGCGTTGATCGGCTTGGCCGGAGTCGCCGCCACGCATTTCTATCCGTCTGACCGGTCCAAGGAAGCGGTCGCTCAAAAGGTTGAGGCGCAGGCTCCGCAGGTCGCGGCCCCGGCGCTGGACGAAGCGACAAAAAATCGAATCGCTTCTCTCCAGGGCGAAGTGCGGGAGCTGCGCGCGAAATTAGACGCCGTGGAAAAGCGGCAACAAGCGGACCATCTGAGCGCCCAGGCCGCAAGCGCGGCGCCGCCCGCAGAAAACAAGACTGCCGCCAGCGCGTCGGAGGCGCCGACGCCCCCGCCGCGTCCGTCCGAAACGCCCAATGCGAAAGTCGCTCACGCCGCCAAAAACGAGAGCGTCAAGAACGAGAACGCCAAAATCGATATGACGCCGGTCCAGACGATCGCCCCGGCCCCCAAAATCGTGAGCGGCTACAGGGTGCGCGACGTGTTTCAAGGCGCCGCACTCATTGAATCCGACAGGGGCATGATCGGCGTCGAACCAGGGGAAGTCGTGCCCGGCGTCGGCCGCGTCATCTCCATCAAGGAGCGCGCCGGCCGCTGGATCGTCGTCACGGAGAGCGGCGAAATTGTCGGCAACGCGCACGGGCAATCGCGCGCTCAGGCCCCGCGCCAGCGTCAATTCGCTCGGGAGCTCAATGGCTTTATCCCGCGCCTCTTCCCGCCGCCGCCGATGTTTCCGCCATACTGATCGCTGATCGTCGGCGGCCGATCTTTATTCAACCATCGCGCCGCAGCGGCCATAGGCGAAGGGTTTCGAATGGTCCCCAAGCAAATTTGCCATTGTCGAAGGCGAAATCGCCGTCTTCGACATATTGGGCTACGAGTTCGGAAATCTTTCGCCATTCGTCCGGCGTCGGCGTCTCCCAAATCGCTTCGGGACTTCGTGCGTCGCTGGACACAGCGAAAATCGCTTGAGCGATTGCAGGATGAGTTTGCCGGTTGACGCTCCACCCGACCGGCGGCGGGACGCAAGAACATATCGCATGTTTCACTGTCGCCTCCTCGGGCAGACTTGCCCGGCGCGAGGCGCGCCGTATGTGACATTAGCATAATTCTAGAGCAGTTTCTTTTCAAAGAGGCTCATATCCGGCGGCGGTGAAGTAGTTGGCGCATTCCTGCGGGGTGAACTCGTTGAACAAGGCGCCGATCCTGTTCCACAAGGCGTCGACGCTGCGCTCG
>NZ_JBFWVN010000107.1:0-4369 GCF_050246715.1 Methylocystis sp. | reverse complement strand
CGGCAACCGCTTTGGCACTTGTCCGTCTCTGTCGTTTGAATTCGTCCTCCCAAACCGGATTGCCGTCCGTCCTGATACCCGTCGCCGGATCGCCCCGCTTCCGCCGCCCCCGCCAGTCCGGGGGAATTGCGGCGGGAGGGAAAGGACGGACGGCGATGCCGGAACTTCAACCAGAAACGACACGGCGCGCGGCGAGCGCGCGGGGCGCGCATGGACCGCAGGCAGCGGGCGCAATCGCGGCGCGCAGCGCGGAGGCGCCGGAGGAAAATGAAGCGCGCAGCGGAAGTGCGCATGCCACAAAAGATGTAAGCGCGGCGGGAAAACATCCGGCGAATAGAAGGAGGTTTGCGCGCAGGCGACAAGTTGACGACACGCCGAAACGCGATCTTTACGCCGACGTGACGGCTAAGATCGTGAAGGAACTTGAAGCGGGGCGTTTCCCTTGGGCTCAGCCATGGGCCGCGAGAGGGTCGTTGAGTAGCAACGACGCGGCGACCATCGCCGCAGGCCTCCCCAAAAACGGAGCGACAGGCGCCGCCTATTCCGGGATCAATATCCTGTTGCTGTGGGGCGCCGCGATTGAAAACGGCTTTTCCTCCCAAGTCTGGCTGACTTTCAAACAGGCGCTTTTGCTTGGCGGCGCCGTGATGAAGGGCGAACGCGGCTCAATGGTCGTTTACGCCGACAAGTTCGTTCCGAAGGATGAGCAGGAACGCGTCAGACAGGAAGGCGGCGAGGCGAGCTTTGTTCCTTTCCTGAAGCGCTACACCGTCTTCAACGCCGCGCAATGTGAAGGCCTGCCCGAGGGGATTGCGCTAGGCGCGGAAGCATCGCCCGAATGCGAAACCATCGAGCGCGCCGAAAAGCTGATCTCGGCGACCGGCGCCGATTTCCGGATCGGCGGCGATCGGGCGTTTTATGTTCCGTCTGAGGACTTTATTCGCGTTCCGCCGCAACCGGCGTTTTTCGAGCAGGTGAATTATTATCGCACTTCATTCCACGAGCTCGGCCACTGGACCGGCCACGCCTCGCGATTGAACCGCGAATTCAAGGGCCGTTACGGGAGCCACGCTTACGCGCGAGAAGAACTGGTCGCCGAATTGGCGAGCGCTTTCGTCTGCGCCTCGCTTTCAATCGCGCCGACCGTCCGCCATGCCGATTATCTCGGCTCATGGCTTGAAGTTTTGAAAGAAGACAATCGCGCGATCTTCAATGCGGCATCGCTCGCCTCGAAAGCGGCGGACTTCATTCTGGCGTTCGAGCATGCGCCCGCCGCGCCTTCCCAATCCATTCAACCGCAAACCTGAAAAGGAGCCTGAGCCATGGACCTACAGACTATCTCCCTTGCAAACCTCAGAGTCTCGAAGTTGAATATGAGAGTTGGGCGGCGGGCGCCCGTTCTCGATGACATCCTCCCATCGATTCGGGAACGCGGCGTTCTCGTCCCGCTGCTTGTTCGCGCCAACGGCGAAGACGGCCATTTCGAAATCGTCGCCGGACGGCGGCGGTTTCTCGCGTCCAAGACCATCGAGAAGGAAACCGGCGAGGCGAGGGCGCTGCCCTGCCGCATCCTCGCCGATGCCGATGACGCTGCCGCGATAGAAGCCTCCATCCTTGAAAATGTCGCGCGTCTTGAGCCTGACGAAATGCAGGAATATGAGGCCTACAAGGCGCTCAATGACAAAGGCCGCTCGATTGACGATATCGCGCGCATCTTCGGCGTCACCGAATTATCAGTTCGCCGCCGTCTCGCCCTCGCCAATCTCTTGCCCGCGATCCGTAAGGCTTACGCCGAGGACGAGATCGACGGTGCAACGGCGGCGGCGCTGACGCTCGCGAGCGCGGCCAAACAAAAAGAATGGCTCGCCCTGTTCCAATCCGATGACGCCCAGGCGCCGCGCGGCGGCGCGCTGAAACGTTGGTTATTGGGCGGCGGCGAGATCGCGACCAGCGCGGCGATCTTTCCGCTCGACGCCTATGACGGCGATATCTCCGAGGATTTGTTCGGCGAGCGCTCGGTCTTCGCCGACGCGGAGCAATTCTGGAAGCATCAGGACGCCGCCATCGATGCCGAGCGCGAGGAGCTTCTCGCCTGCGGCTGGACGAAGGTGACGCTTTTAAAGCGCGGCGAATTTTTTTCGCGCTGGGATTTCGATCAGGCGTCCAAGAAACAAGGCGGCGAGGTTTTCATCGAAATCCGTCACTCCGGCGAAGTCGCCGTCCACAAAGGTTATGCGCCGCGCCGCAAGGCGAAGGACAAGACGAAAGACGGCGAGGGCGCAAAAGCGGAATCGCCGACGCGGCCCGAATGTTCCGCGCCCATGGAGAATTATGTCGATCTCCATCGGCTCGCGGCGGCGCGCGCCGTCCTGCTCGGCCATCAAGGCGTCGCGCTCAGATTGCTTGCCGCGCATCTGATCGTCGGCGCCCCGAATATCCGCGTCGCGCCGGAACCGATGCGCGCCCGTAAGGAGGAGATCGCGGCGAGCCTCGCCGCCTCGCGCGGACAGGAAGCGTTCGAAAAAGAGCGCGCCGGGATCGCCAAGCTTTTGGCATTGGATGACGACGCTCCGGCGGTTGCTGGCGGCAATGGCGACGGCTGGCGCCTCGCCGAAACCTTCGCGCGCCTCATCAAACTCAGCGACGATGAAATCGCGCGCATCCTCACTTTCATCCTGGCTGAGGCGCTCGCTCCCGGCCATGAAGGCGTCGATTGCCTCGCCGCAATCCTCAAAATCGACATCGCCGACTGGATGGCGCCGGGCGACGCGTTTTTCGATCTGCTGCGCGACAAGAAGATCGCCAACGCCATGCTTGGCGAGATCGCCGGGAGCGAGATTGCAGCGGCGAACGCCGATAGCCCCGCAAAGGTTCAAAAGGCTATCATTCGCAATTGCCTCGAAGGCCGGAACGGGCGCGAGAAAACGCCGAACTGGCGTCCCCGCTGGCTGCAATTTCCGGCGCTCTCATACTCAGTCACCGGAAAACCCGGCGCGGTCCGCCGCGCCGAGATGATCGCGCCCCTCTTTGCGCGATGAAGAAGAACAGGCGAGGCGGTTCGCCGCCTCGCTTGGCATCGCGATGGAGACGCCGATCCATTCAGATCGGGGATTACGCGACCACAGAACCTTCGCCGCCTTTGCAGACGCATTATCGGCCCGGCATCGATTTGCGCGTTTCGTTTCCTTTTCATGCAATGCGCCGTGAAAACTCATTCCCGGCCTGATCATGACGCGGACCCTGAACGCCGCCGCCGCCGCGCTGCAACCGGGCGCCAAGGATTTTTTCCCCGCATCTTGTTTAACGGCGCCGCTGCGCGGCGAGTCTTTTTCGATGCTCCTCGCGCCCCAAAAAATCGCTTTGCGTCCGGTCCTCCGCGTTCGCTCCGGCCCGCCCAAGAAAGAAAAAGAGGGCGGGTGCGGGCGTCTTCGGCGCCGTTCTCATCGGTCGCGTCAGGCCGGGGAATGGTCTCCGGCCGCAGCATAAGGAGACGAAAAGATGGCTCAATCGATTGGAACCGTGAAGAAGCGCGAGAATGGCGGCTTTGAAGGAACGCTCGCGATGATGACCCTGAATACGAGGATCAGCATCGTTCCCAATGACGCCAAGGAGAACGATCGCCAGCCCGACTTCCGAATCTATGCGGCGAAGGGCAATGAGATTGGCGGCGGCTGGAACCGGGTCGGCAAGAATTCCGGCAAGCCCTATGTCTCGATCACCCTCGCGCATCCCGCCTTCGGCGAGAAACGCGTCTTCGCCAATCTCGCTCGCGCCGCCGGGGAAGACGAGGAAACCCTCGCGATCCTCTGGAACCCGCGCGACTAGGCGGAAACCACCCGCAACACTCGCCCCCGCGCGGCTCGCCCGCGCGGGGGATTTTTCTGTCTCACCGTCCCAAAAAACTGCAGCGCATCCGCGTGATCCGCCGCGCTCGTCTTAATCGTTAAAATCATTGGTTATCGGCACGAATGCTGCACGGAATTCGTCGAGTGGGACGGATCACGCCGGGGGGCGATATGGGGTGCATTCTCAATTATTGTAGCAGCCATATTCCGGCTGACCTCCTGGTCGTCGCTTATTACGGGACATTCGTTCTTATCGCGGTCGGGCTCTCTTATCTCGCGGAATCGAAAGACATCAGGACGGCGGCGAGCCTCATCGGCATGGGCTGGGTATTCGGCATCTTCTCGTTCTTCTATCTCAATATCTCGGGGTATTTCCTGGTCGCCGTCATGTATGACACGATCATCGCCTATCATTTCTGGCGCATGGCGAAGGTCTCGATATTCCCGGCGCCGCTCTGCATCCTTCTCCTCTTCGAGATCACTTTTCTCGTCTTTTCGCCGTCGGTCGGGCTTTCGACCTATGC
>NZ_JBFWVN010000106.1:0-4465 GCF_050246715.1 Methylocystis sp. | reverse complement strand
CGTTCGTCACCCCCTCTCTGGGACGCTCCGCGCTAACCCTCTCCCTTTGGGAGAGGGTTAGCGCGCGCCATGGACGTATTGCGCTCGTCATCAAGCGGCGGCAACATGCGCGCCCTTCGATTTATCGAGACGAGCGAAGACAAATGTTTCGAAATATGAGGCGCGCCTTCTTCATTGCCACGGTCGTCGGATTTGCTTTCGCCTTCCCCGCCCAAGCCGCCGAGCGCATCGTCAATCTCACCTTCGTCGTCTTCAGCGACATCTATGAAATGGCGGAAAGGGACGGGCGCGGCGGCTTCGCCCGCGTCGCCGACGGGCTGAAGGCTGAACGCGCGAAAGCCAAGAACGTCATCGTCGCCCTTGCCGGCGACACGCTGTCGCCGTCGCTGACCTCGAGCGTCGACAAGGGCGCGCATATCATGGAGCTTCTCAACCGCGTCGGCCTTAACGTTTTCACTCCCGGCAATCACGAATTCGATTTCGGCGAAGCGGTTTTCCGTCAGCGCATGGCTGAAGCCAAATTCGCGCTGCTCGCGGCGAATCTGCGCGACGCCTCCAACCAGCCCCTGCCCGGAATCGCCGACAGCAAGATCATCGACGTCGACGGCGTGAAAGTCGGCGTCTTCGGCCTGACCGACGACGAGGCGGCAAGGCGATCCAGTCCCGGAACCTTGAAGCTCCTTCCGGCGATCGACACCGCCAAGCGCGCGGCGCAGGCGTTGCGTGACGCCGGCGCCGATCTTGTCGTCGTCGTCACCCATTCGGAGTGGCAGGATGATTTGCGGCTGATGAAACTCGGACCGATCGACATTGTTCTATCGGGCCATGACCATAATCTTCTTGTCGCCTATGATGGGCGCGCCGTCGTCGGCGAGACCCAGGCCGACGGCGTCAATCTCGTTGCGATCGATGTAGAGATTCGCATCGCCAATGATGGCGTCAAGCGCTGGACGCCGAGATTTCGCATCATCGACACCGCCGATGTAGCGCCCGACGCCGCGATCGCGGCGCGCGTCGCGCAATATCAGGCCGAGATCGACAAGGCGCTCGATGTCGACATTGGCGTCACCAAGACGCCGCTCGACAGCCGAAAGGCGAGCGTGCGTGGCCAGGAGACCGCCATCGGGAATTATTTCGCCGACACGATGCGCGCCGCCGCCGGCACCGACGTCGCGATCATCAATGGCGGCGGCATACGCGGCAATCGACTCTATCCGTCCGGAACGAAGCTGACGCGCAAGGATGTCGTCAGGGAGCTGCCGTTTAACAATCAGCTTGTGACTCTCGAACTTTCAGGCGCCGATCTGCGCGCCGCTTTAGAGAATGGCGTGTGGCTGATCGACAAGGACGCCGGCCGCTTCGCTCAGATTTCCGGCGCGCGCATTGTCGTGCGGCGCGACGCTGTCCCCGGGTCGCGGCTGGTTTCGATCGAGATCGGCGGCGTTCCGCTCGATGACGCCAAGCGCTACAAGCTTGCGACGATCGACTTTTTGGCGCGCGGCAAGGACGGCTATGTCGCGCTGACGCGCGGCAAGCCGCTCGTCGGCGAGCTCGAAGGTCCGTTGCTGGCGAATGTCATCGCCAACGCAATTGAAAAAGCCGGCGCGATCGCGCCCGTCGTCGACGGCCGCATCAAAGTCGAGTGATCATACGAATTCCGGCTGTCCGGTTCGCTTAGGCTGTGTCATTCCCGGCAGGCCAAAGGCCTGACCGGGAATTCAGGGCCAATCCAGGAACGCTGGTTTTGCTCTGGATTCCCGATCGCGCGCGCTGCAAGACAGCCGAGCAGATCAATCGGATTTCGTATCAAAGTCCGCCAAGACAGACATATTTGATCTCGACATAATCATCGACGCCGTAACGCGAACCTTCCCGTCCGAGACCCGAATGTTTGACGCCGCCGAAGGGCGCGACTTCGGTCGAAATCAAAGTTTCGTTGACGCCGACCATGCCATATTCCAATTGCTCGGCGACGCGGATGACGCGGGCGACGTCGCGACTGTAGAAATAGGCGGCGAGGCCGTAGGGCGTGGCGTTGGCGAGACGCACCGCCTCGGCTTCCGTTTCAAAGGAAATGAGCGGCGCGACGGGACCGAAGGTCTCCTCATTGAAGATCAGCGCGTCAGGCGGCACATTCGCCAGGACCGTCGGCTGAAAGAAAGAACCGCCGAGCGCATGACGACTGCCGCCGGTGAGCACCTTCGCGCCATGGGCGATGGCGTCGGCGACGTGACGCTCGACCTTTTCCACCGCCGCCTCTTCGATCAGCGGCCCGATCGCGACATCTGGCTGCGTCCCTTCGCCGACCTTCAACGCGCCGGCCGCCGCCGCGAGCCTTTTAGCAAAGTCGTCGACGATCGAAGCGTGAACGAGGATGCGATTGGCTGAAACGCAGGTCTGTCCGCTGTTGCGATATTTGGTGGCGATGGCGCCCTCGACGGCGCGATCGAGATCGGCGTCCTCGAAGATGATGAGCGGCGCATTGCCGCCAAGCTCCATCGAGCATTTTTGAATATTCTCGGCCGCCCGCCGCAGCAGGAGTCTGCCGACCTCGGTCGAACCGGTGAAGCTCAGTTTGCGCACGAGCGGATTTTGCGTGAATTCAAGCCCTACCGGCGCGGGGTCTAGCGCTGTCACGACATTGATCACGCCCGACGGAACGCCGGCGCGTTCGGCAAGCTCGGCCAGCGCCAGCGCGGAAAAAGGCGTCAACTCGGCGGGCTTCAACACCATCGTGCAGCCGGCGCCAAGCGCGGCGCCGACCTTTCGCGCAAACATCGCGGAAGGAAAGTTCCACGGCGTGATCGCCGCCGTGACGCCGATCGCCTGTTTAAACACCAGGATACGACGGTCGGTCGGTCCCGGGATCACGTCGCCGTAAATGCGCCGCCCCTCTTCCGCGAACCATTCGATGTAACTCGCGGCGTAAGCGATTTCGCCGCGCGCTTCGGCGAGCGGCTTGCCCATTTCGGCGGTGATGATTCGCGCCAGCCGCTCCTGATCGGCCATGATCAGTTCGAACCAGCGGCGCATGATCTGCGCCCGCTCCTTGGCGGCGCGGTCGCGCCAGTTTGGCAGCGCCTTCGCACAGGAGTCGATCGCGCGGCGCGTCTCCGCGACGCCCATGTCGGGAACCTGGCCGAGAATGGCGCCTGTCGCGGGATTATTCACCGCGAAGGTTGCGCCGCTCTCAGCGCCGGCCCATATCCCGTCGATTAAGCCCTGCTCGCGAAGGCCGAGGTCGAGTTCAGTCATTTTTTGGTAGTGTCTCCGTTTGAATTCCGCCTTTGGCGGGAAGCGGAAACTTCTGACTGGCATCGGGACCGCCGCTTCGCGCCAGAAACGGCCCCCCTAAAGCTCTTCCCGGGGATAGTTCACTGGTAATATGGTGGCTTTGAATCGTAGATATCTTTAACCCACTTATCAAAGTCTGCCTTTTCACTCCCAGGATTAGCAAGCACGAAGTCGGAGAACTCGCTCGGGATAAACTCATTTCCGGGAAAGGCTTCGAACAGACGACCCGGCTCCGGGCTTACCGCGTATTTTTCTGAACTAAGCTGCACCACCGCAGCGGGTACCATTCTCAATCTAGGCGCATATGCAATATTCCAGAGGAACGGAAATCGGAACGCTCGGTCTCCCTTATCCCAAATGCACTTAACGGTCAGCAAATCAGTCGACCTATTTTGAAGTTCCTCATAATCTTTGCTCGGCGTCAGCCAGACGTCCCATCGGCGGTGGACTGCGCGGATATTATCCGCATGTACAGAAGCATCGATCCGTAGACCAATCAAACGCGTAATTGGATCGATGCCGTACTTGGAAAAGCGTTCTTTATTTTTCCTTTCGTCGCCCACTTTCAGTGCGATCCAATCTGAGGGACGAATGCGTATCATAATTGGCAGAACGACCCCCTCATCAATACGGATCGTAGGAAGCTCATAATTAATGCCAACCAGAGATGGGTAAGTGTCAATTTTATATATCACTTCACCTGTGGGCGAATTTGGGGGTTTTTCATGTAAGTCCGCGCACAACGTTTTCGGTAGTTCAACTCTAGCCGCTAGGTTTTTGACTGGATTAAGCCCTTCATTTTTAATCAACAACGGGAGCTGGACGAAGCAAGTTTCTTTCGAATCCTCGAAACCAATTACAAGAATTTTGGGCCGTGGTGTCTCGTCTCTTTCGCCTACTGAGGAGACAAAAACGTGCGTACCGTCCTTTATCCGCAGAGCTCGCCATAAAAAGCGAAAAATAGAAGAAATTCCCCCGAACGGCACGTGTATCATTACATTTCTCGTCAAATTGCAATCAATTGTCCGCGAGTTTACCGAAACATTCTAGAGGGTGTTATGTACTTTCGGGAGGGATGGGTTTAATGGAATCGGATGGTTCCGATTCGCAAGCCTTATCCGTCTGATATCAGTGATGAAGAATGGTCGTTGGTTGCGCCGTATCTGACGCT
>NZ_JBFWVN010000105.1:0-4804 GCF_050246715.1 Methylocystis sp. | reverse complement strand
CTTATCCCTCCAACGCGTTCTAGAAAGTGCGGTCCTCGAAGGGGTGAAAAACCCGAACGCCGCCGCGCGGCCATGCCGCCCGACATCACGACGATGCCGAAAGTCGCGCCGTCACGAATAAGATGGGTTAGCTCCAAAGCCGTCCCTCGACCGTCTATCGACTGGCGGCCAGCCGCCGGGGCATGAGCGACGTTTGTTGATGGGTTTCTGCCAACCGTAAAGCTAACGCTTTTCTCTTACCTTGGCTCTTACTTCAGCCCGGAAGCGCCTTTGGTGATTTTTGGTAATCATTGATTTTATTGGCGGTCCCGAAGGGATTCGAACCCCTGACCTTCGGTTTAGGAAACCGCTGCTCTATCCTGCTGAGCTACGGGACCGTGAGACCGGCTTTTATCATGAGGCCGTCGAGTTTGAAAAATGCCGAGCCGTCAGGCGCTCGCGGCCGCTCTGCCGCGCTCGCGCGCGCCGCTGAGTCCCCTTTCGCCTAACGCAGGACGGGCTTGCCGCCTCAGCGCGCGGGGGTCGGATCGTCCTCGAGCTCCATCTCTTCGACGTGGGGAGACCGGAACTGCTCGTGATCCGCTTTCTGATCCCAATAGAACGGTGATTTATAATAGAGCGCAATGTCGTGAAAAGGGTCGGTCACAATCTTGACGGCCCACACGGCCGCGGTCATCGGGCCTTGCTGTATGACAAGTTGGACGATGCGGAAGAGGAACCCGCCGGCGCCGACGGCGAACCAGATATATCCAACCTGGCGGATAATCTCGCCCGCGTTGGTCGCCGGCTTGACCCAGCCTAACAAGGAGGGATCGATCAGCAAAAGTAGGGGCGACAGGGCCCAAATAGCGATCAGAATCCGCTTGCGATGCAGATTGTAGCCGACCTTAATGCGTTCCTTGTATTCCTGGGTCGCGTGATTGATTTCGTCGTAGCCTCTCGGCTCGAAGAAGAAATGTCCCGACTGTCGCGAAACCATCGACACGAGCCATGCGACCAAGGCCGCCTGCGCGGGGTCTCGGAACAGGATCGCGTAGCAGTAAAGAAAGCTGATCGCGCTGACGAAATGCAGCGATTGGTTGACCCGGCTGTGGTGGTAGTAGCGATGGTCATCCCATCGTTGCGCTTTGAGAGATGAAAAAAAGCCACCCATGTGGAACCTATGGCGTTTGGCCGTCTATAGACATCTTTTCTCTTTTTGCGTGAAATGAACGTGACAGTTTTTCGTAACAATTTTGTATTTGTTGAGCGCCTGTCATCTGAGACCGAATTGGCGCCGGCAGCTCTTCAATCGGGCAAACGCATCAGGGGTACGCCGACACGAATCCGAGCGCCGGTCTCGACTCCCGCGCACAAGGAAAAGCCCATTGGCGCAAAGGCGATGATGGTCGAGCCATGCTCGAACCACCCCATCTGCTGGCCTTTGGTCAAACTCGCGTTGCATGCAAAGACGTTCGGCCCCTCGTGAGCCGCGCTGAGCGTCATATCGAGAAAGTCGAAACGCATGGAGGCGACGAGCACCGCCGCGACTGGCGCCAGCGTAATCGAATGGCCCGTCGCCGCGAGTTTGCCGCGAATCACCGCCCGCTCGTTTTTGCAGAATAATTTCTCCACGCGCCTCAAGGCGATTGGATTGACGTTCCACACATCGCCGGAGAAATAGGTGAGGCGCTCGATACGGCAGTCATGCGGGGCGTGGAAGCGGTGATACATGCTCGACGTCAGCCGCAAGGTGGCGTAGCAGCCGTCGCGGTGGGCCTCGACAAGCTCCGGATCGTGCAGAAGTTCGCCGATGTCGTAAGGCGAGCCTTTGATCTGCAGGACTTCGCTGCCCTCGATGAGCCCGCAGGCGCCGACAATGGCGTCGCAGGGACTGGCCAATATCTCCGGCCTCATGTCGATCGGCCGCGCGCCGTCCTGTAATTCACGCACAAAACAATCGTGCAGACTGCGAAATTCCCGCTTCTTTGCGTCGCTCAAATCAAGATCGGCAAACAAGCGCCAAACGCCGATCGAAACGTCGCGCACCAACGGGCGCTCGATCTTACTGAACCAGCCCATGAAGCGAGTCAGCGCAAAGCGCGGAATGCGGTTGGTGAGCAGGAAGTTGATGTCTTCCTGCTCCGCGAAACGTGACAGCTGGCGTCGGATATTCACGGAGCGGTCAACTATGATGGCTAGGCTTCCGATTTATGACAATTGAAATTCCGCTCGTTCTTTATGGGCTCGGGGCCGCGGCGCTCGCCGCCTCTATCGTTGCGCTCAAACGCCGGCTTGATCTTTCGCGCGCCAAACATGGCTCGCTTGCCGGCCATGCGCGCTTGGCGCGTCGCCTGGCGTCTTTCCTCCCGTTTTATGAGTATGACGAGGCGCGCTTTTTCTGCTGCGACGGCGCGCCTCCCGAAGTCGCCGCGCGACGCCGAGAAGGATTCATGCGTCTTGCCGGAATTTTTCGCGACCGCTTTCCAGCGACGAACCGCCTGAGCGGGCAAGCGGCCGAAAGCGTTTCGGATTTGCAATTCACCGAACGTTACCGCACGCCGTTCCAATTCAGCCGATATGTCGCGCGGCATTTGCCGTCCGGCGCGTTCATGCGCGCTTCGTCCGGCGTCACGCTGACCGATCTCGATGGAAATGTGTTTTACGACCTTGCCGCCTCTTACGGCGTCAATGTATTCGGCAATGATTTTTACAAGGAGACAATCGCCGAAGGCGCAGAGGACGCGCGGGAGCTTGGGCCAGTGCTTGGCCCCTATCATCCCGCAATCGCCGACAATGCGCGCATTCTAAGAGAGATCTCAGGTCTCGACGAAGTGTCGTTCCACATGTCCGGCACCGAAGCGGTGATGCAGGCGGTCCGGCTGGCGCGTTATCATACGCGCCGCTCTCGTCTGGTTCGCTTCTGCGGCGCTTTTCACGGTTGGTGGGGCGACGTGCAGCCGGGGATCGGCAATCCTTCGTCGGCGGATGAAACGCTCACCTTGAGCGAAATGTCGCCGGCGACGCTTCACGTCCTGCGGACCCGACGCGACATCGCCTGCGTTCTCGTTAATCCTTTGCAAGCTCTCGCGCCAAATGCGCCGGCGCCTTCGGATTCATCGCTCATCGACAGCGCTCGCGCGGCGCATTTCGACAAAGCGGCCTATACGCAATGGCTAAAGGAGCTACGCGCCGTTTGCTCGGATCGCGGCATAGCGCTCATCTTCGATGAAGTGCTCGTCGGCTTTCGCTTGGCGCGCGGCGGCGCACAGGAATATTTTGGCGTTAAGGCCGATCTCGTCACTTACGGCAAGACGCTCGGCGGCGGCTTGCCGATCGGCGTGGTCTGCGGTCGAAAAGATTTGATGCGGCGCTTTCGCGACGATCGGCCGGCCGACATCTGTTTCGCTCGAGGCACCTTTAATTCTCACCCTAATGTGATGTGCGCGATGCGGAGCTTCTTGCAGCGACTTGATACGCCCGCTTGCCGCGACCTTTATCATGATCTCGACGCCGTCTGGGATGAGCGCGCGCGGCGCCTCAACGCGCGCTTCGAAATGGAAGCGCTTCCGCTACGGGTCGCCAATATGTCGACCATATGGATGATCTGCTACACCCAACCCTCACGCTATAATTGGATGCTTCAATATTATCTGCGCGCCGAAGGCCTCGCTTTGCCTTGGACCGGAACGGGACGCCTGATCTTCAGCCTTAATTACGCCGAAAGCGATTTTGCGGCGGTGGTGGAACGCTTCGTGGCTGCGGCGAAGGCGATGCGCGACGACGGCTGGTGGCGTATCGCGCTCGGCGTGACGAACAAGGCGATTCGCCGTGGCGTTCTCAAGGAAATGATCGCGCATCGGCTGTTCAGCTGATGCGCAAACGAGGAGAGGACAAAGGCGGCGCTCAGGAAATAGCCTGCGCCGCTTCTTCAAGTTGCGTGATGCATGCGCCCCAGCCGTCGAAAAATCCCAGCTCTTCGTGCCGCCGGCGCTCGGCGTCGTCCTTGTGCATCACGCGGGCGACGTAACGCGTGCCGGAGCCCTCGTCGGCCATGGTCAGGATCGCCGTGAAGGCGAGCCACGGCGAGGCGGGACGCCAGCCGCCTTTCAGCATCGACGTGAAGACGATTCTCTCCTGTGGCGCAATATCGAGAAAGCAGCCCGGATTGTCGCTTTCTCCGCCGTCCGGTCCGCTCATGAAAGTGTGGAAGGCGCCGCCGGGATAAAAATCGAAGGCGCGCACTTCCGTTGTCCAGGGCCGAGGGCACCACCATTCCTTGAGCAGCGCCGGATCCGCCCAGGCCTGCCAGACGCATGCCCGCGGAACGTTCAGAAAGCGGGAAATTTCAAGATCGAGACTTTGACCGTTCATCCTTCTCCTCGCATTTCTCCAGGAACGCGTCCAGCCGATCGAAGCGCGCTTCCCATTAAGCACGTTGGCGCGCGAGCCATGCCTGCACGGCGTCAAACCGTTTCGGCTGGATGCGGCAGGTGCGCACGCGGCCGATCTTACGGCTCGTCACCAAGCCGCTCTGCTCCAAAGCCTGCAAATGCTGCATGACCGCTGGGAGCGATATTTTAAGCGGTTTGGCCAATTCGCTGACATTCGCCGGCCCGCGCGCAAGGCGCTCGATCATGGCGCGCCGAGTCGGATCGGCGAGCGCAGAGAACATGAGATCGAGCTTCTCCGAACGCTTAGCATTACAGTTGCGAATTTTTATGAACTCTGAATCACTGGCTCACCATGATTCGTCATGGGAGCGTGGTGATGACGGGCGCTTCGATTGAAACGACGCTGGAGCTTTGGGCGTCGTCGTTGCGTG
>NZ_JBFWVN010000104.1:0-4954 GCF_050246715.1 Methylocystis sp. | reverse complement strand
GGACAGCGTTTCGATACGGTTGGCGTTGCGCCGCTCCTTGAGGGCGTCGCTTTCGGCGCGCTGATCGCCGACAAGGCGTTCGACAACAACGCCATCATCGCCGATCTCGACGCGCGCGGCGCCAAAGCCTATGGCGGCGTGTATGCGAACGCGAACCATTCGGCGGGCGGCAACTTGGGCCTGTCGATCTTTAACACTAACCTTCTTACGACTGGGGCGCCGGTGGTTCCGGGGACTGGCCGGTACTCGAATACGCGAGTGGGCTGGAGCGCCGGCGGCGGCTTCGAGTGGATGGTGATGCCGAACTGGAGCGTTAAGGCGGAGGCCATCTACTACGATCTCGGCAGCGCAACCTTCTCCTCGAGCCCGGTCATTGCTGTATCTCCTCTGGGTATCGGAAACTTTGGCGGACCCTTCATCGCCAACGTTCCCACGACCCGCGTGAATTATAACGGCGTCATCGCCCGCGTGGGCATCAACTATCACTTCAACTGGTTCGCGCCGCCTGCTCCGGTTTATGCGAAATACTGAGCGATCCCGGTTGATCGGTATGGAGGAGCCCGGCTAACCGCCGGGCTCCTTTTTTACCGGCTACACCGCACTTTGCCCGCGTTCGATCCGGCTCGGCGCATTGCCTGATTCGGACCAAAGCAGTATCACATTACTGCTTGGCTCCCGCCTGATGGGCGAAAATGTATCGCGAAGACGCTTTCGATCTTATCGACCGGCTCGCGCGCGCCGACAGGCGACCCATTCTCAACAATTTCCTCGACGAATTCCTGCGCCAAACGGGCCTCGCCGATGTCGCCTATGTCGCCTTCAATCTCCCGACGGACGTCGCCGACCGGCCCCTGCTGTCCGCCGCTTGCGGCGCGTCGTGGCGCAAGCTCTATGTCCAGTCCGGCCGGGTCGCCCTCGAACCGCTTCTGCGCGCTGGTTTGGGCGGAATAGCGCCGGTGGGCTGGGGCGTCCTGGAGCCCGACGATCCGATCATTCGCAAGCTGCTCGGCGAAGCGCTCGAGCTCGAAGTCGGCGCGAACGGCGTCTCGATTCCCTTGCGCGGCCGGGATGGCGAATATGCGCTGTTCAGCGTCTGTGTCCAAGACGCCGGCGCGTCGGCGATGTCGCGCCATGCGCTGATTCGCCGGCTCATGGTCACAAGCGCGATCTTTCACGCGATGGTCCGACGCGGCGCCCTGTCCAATAAAACTCGCAGCGATCGATTGACCGATCGCGAACTCGCCTGCCTGTGCCTGAAGGCGTCGAGAAAAACCGACGATGAGATTGGCCTCGTCCTCGGCTCCAGCGCGAGCGCCGCGCGGTTCTGGTTGGAGACGGCGCGCGCCTGGCTTGGCGTCGCCACTGTCGACGCCGCCATCGAAGAAGCAGCGCGATCATCGCTCGCGCCTCCGGTCGGCTGGCGCGCGCGATGATCGCGCTGCTTCCCGGCGAATCGCGCGCGCTCTTCCCTCGACTGACCGACGAAATGTACGACCTGCGCCAGAGCGCCGCTCGGACGCGTTTCGATCGCCCGCCGGGCGCAGTCAATCGGCTGGCGATCGTCGACTATTTTGATTCGCTCGATCCGCTTTACGTGCTTGCGCTCTCCAACGCAGAGCGCGTCGTTGGCGCGCTGCGGCTTTTGCCGACCACCGGCTTGACAATGCTGAACGACGCTTTCGCGGCGCGCTCGCCGCAGCGTTTGCGAATCGAAAGTCCGCTGATCTGGGAAGCGAGTCGCCTGACGCTGGACGTGAGCGAAGATTGTCAGCGGCGGCGCCAGATCATCGATCGCGCGGTCGGCGAAATCGGCGTCGCGCTGAATGAGATCGCAAAGAATGCGGCGCTGACGCATGTGGTCGGCGTTTTCGACGGCGGCGCGCACAGATTATTGTCTCTTCGCGGCTGCGCCGGCGAAGCGCTGGCGCCGCCGACGAGCTTGGACGGCGCGGAGATTTATCTCGCTCTTTATGAAGTCGGCCGCGCGATGGACGCGCAATTCTTGCGTCTCGCAGGCGAGGGCGCTTGCCGGCCGGTCAATCTCGACAGTCTTGAAAGCGCACGCTGTCGCGGGCGCTAGGCATCTAACTCGCCGCCGAGCGGCGAGCGATGCTTCTTCTTAGATCTGGGATTAGGCGTTGACGATCGCAGTGATCGCCAGGGTGATTGCGGCGGCGGCGGCGAAGATAGAAAGAATTGCGGAGATGGCGTTCATGGCGCTTTGTCCTATGGCTCGCTGCCCTGTGGAAACGAATGACCGCATCGGGAGCAGACGCGACAATTTAGCGCATCGACTCAACAATTAGCCAAGTGGGAAAAGCTGTTGCGATGCCGTAGACGCGCCGCTCGACAGTTCGCGAAACTGGTTCGGTTCGCCGCCGGCAATCCAATTCTAATCAATTATTAGTCAGTCAGGCTTCAGGCGAGTGTGCGGCGCAATGACGATTAATCCTTCAGCGACATAAGCTTCCCTTTGAGGTCGCCGATTTCCAGCTCAGCCTCGACCTGGGCGCTGATGTCATACTGCACGCCGAGGAAATACAGGAGCCGTCCGTTAAGGTCGAACAGGGGCGTTATGTTGAGCCTGTTGTGAAAGAGCGTCCCGTCCTTGCGGTAATTACGTAGCGTGACTTCGACCTGCTCGCGATTGCCGATGGCTTCGCGCAACCGCAGTCTTCCCTCCTGGTCTCGATCGTCGGCTTGAAGAAAGCGGCAGTTGCGGCCGATGATCTCATCGAGTTCGTAGCCGGTGATTCGTGTAAAAGGCCGGTTCGCGTAGATGATGGGCAAGTCTTCGAGGTCGGGGTCGGCGAGCGTGACGCCGTTGACGCAGGCGTCGAACATGGTCGTCAGCATTTTCGGAATGATTTCCGTCTCCTTTCGCAATGCGAAAAGCTGACCTTTGTTCTGGCTTCTGGCGCGCGCCCAAACCCGATAGGCGCTCGGCGCCATGCCGGCGACGCGGCGAAAAGCGCGGCGAAAGCTCGCTTCGTCGGCGAAGCCGGCGCTGGACGCGAGCTCCTTCACCGGCCTGGCGCTGGTCTCAAGCAACATCCGCGCGGTCTCGACCCGAATCCGATCGATAAAACTCTTCGGCGATTCTCCGGACGCCTGTTTAAGCCTGCGGTGCAGAGTCCGCTCGGACGTCGAAAGCGCCCGCGCCAGCTCTTGAGCGTTGAACGACGAATCGGACTGCCGAATGATCCGCTCGGCCTCGGTGAGAAAGGCGTCCGCGCCTTCGTTCAATGTCGTCGCGTTGTAAGCGGTCGGGCTGCGCGGAGCGCCTTTCACGAGCGCCGCCTCGCCAACGGTGAAATCCGCCGCGACCCGCGCCGCGTCGACCCCGCAAAGCGTGCGAATGAGGTGCAGAGCGACGTCGATCCAAGAAAGAGGGCCGGCGGCGGTGACGACTCGACGATCCTCGATCAGCCGCGCGCCCCATGCGGCGTCGATTCGCGCATAGCGCTGCTTCAACTCCTCGTGATGCCACCAACTCGTCGTGCAGCGTCGGCCGTCGAGGAGCCCTGCTTCGCCAAGAAGAAATACGCCCGAACCGCAGCCTGCGATCACAGCGCCCCGTGAATGGTGGCGGCGCAGCCAGGCGGCCGCCGCGCCGAAGCGGGACATGTCTGGCGGCTTTCCATCCTCGTCCGGAGAGAAGCTCGGCACGATGATTGCGTCGCAGGTCGCGATCGCCTCGAAGGAGGCGGCGACGGGAAAACTCGCTCCCGTAGGATCGCGGATCGGCTCGCCATTCGCGCTCGCAGCAACGACGTAGAAAGGATCTTCAGCGCTCAGACCGGGCGCGCGGGTGCGGGCGATAGCGCGGCGCGCTAGCGCCAAAAGGTCGGTTAGTCCTAAGAAAGCCGAGCCCAGGCATTCGTTTAGGCCGGCAATGACAATTTTTCGCATCCGCCTCCGCTTTTGGCGAATTATGGAGCTTGTTTGGCGATTGCGCCATCCTGACCTAGATTACTTCTAATCCCATCCTGCTCTGATCGGGGCGTCTTCGCTTCCGGGGTCGGATGTACTGAAGTTTGGCGAAGACGCCGGGCCCGCCTGGCGCTCGTCATGGAGGTGAAAATGAAGGCGAATTGGAAGAAATATTTGCCTTGGGTCGTCTTCGTCGCGCTCGGCGCTTTGCTCTTCGGGCTGTTTCAACACCAGCAGACCCGCACGCCGGCGCGTGAGATCACCTTCAGCGAACTGCTGGTGCAGATCGACGAAGGGCGCGTCCACGACGTGACGATGTCCGGCAACGAAATCACCGGCCATTTCAACGACAACCGGACCTTCACCACCTATGCGCCGAATGATCCGGGCCTCGTGCAGAAGCTTGAGTCGAAGAAGGTGCAGATCAGCGCCAAGCCGGCGAGCGACAGTCCCGGCTGGCTCTCGACGCTGCTCGTCAACGGATTGCCGCTGCTGCTGTTTATCGCCGTCTGGATCTACATGGCGCGGCAGATGCAGGGCGGGGCAGGCGGCCGCGCGATGGGCTTTGGCAAGTCGAAGGCGAAGCTTTTGACCGAGACGCAGGGGCGGGTGACGTTCGAGGACGTCGCCGGCGTCGACGAGGCCAAGGAGGATTTGCAGGAAATCGTCGAATTCCTGCGCGATCCGCAGAAGTTCCAGCGCCTCGGCGGCCGCATTCCGCGCGGCGTGCTGCTCGTCGGACCGCCCGGCACCGGCAAGACCTTGCTGGCGAGGGCCATCGCCGGCGAAGCGGGCGTGCCGTTCTTCTCGATCTCGGGCTCCGACTTCGTCGAAATGTTCGTCGGCGTCGGCGCAAGCCGTGTGCGCGACATGTTCGAACAGGCGAAGAAGAACGCGCCCTGCATCATCTTCGTCGACGAAATCGATGCGGTCGGGCGCCATCGCGGCGCCGGACTTGGCGGCGGCAATGACGAGCGCGAGCAGACGCTCAATCAGCTGCTCGTCGAGATGGACGGGTTCG
>NZ_JBFWVN010000103.1:0-5241 GCF_050246715.1 Methylocystis sp. | reverse complement strand
ATCTCCATCGCCGCCCGACATCGATAGTGTCCGCTTGTATTTGAAATGGACACGATCATCGCGCCACCGTCAGGCAGCTATCTCGAAAACCGGGATCAACACCAGGCGGCCCACGACGGAGGGATACCGCGGTCCCGCCAAAGGCGGAATTCAAACGGGGACGCTGTCAAATGGGCGGCCTTTTTCCTTGCCCCGCCCCTTCCGGTAGCCTTGCCGCCGCCGCGCGGGCCTCCTCGGTGATTGCGGCGCCCGACAGCATGCGGGCGATTTCCTCGCGCCGCTCGCCCGCACCCAGCACGGAGACGCTGGTCGCGACGCGCTTCTCCTTGCCCGCCTTCGCCAGCGCGGGCTTGCTGATCCGCAGATGCTGGACCTTTAAGGCCAGCATGAAGCGCGCGAGTTCACCGCCCGACGCGACGTCCATTGGCGGCAAAATCAGCGCGCCTCGGACTGCGCGGAGATGAGGCTGCGGAACAGCGCGATGTGCTTTTGCGGCATGGCTTCTTTCTCCTCGCTGTCGAGTTGCCTCCAATGGGCGACGACCCAGCGATCGAGCGATTCAAGGAGCGACATCGTCGAATCGATCAGCAATGATTGCGGCAGATCGGTCCGCACCACGCCCAGCGCCTGTCCGCGCGCGATGATCAGCGTGACCCACTCTCTTACCGCTCGAAAGAGCCGCCCGGTCGCCGATCCCTGCCTTGGATCGCTGCGCAGGCGATAGAACATGCCGCCGAATTGCACGAGCCAGGCGTTTCTGTCGACGACGGCGATGGCGCGTCGATAGAGCTCCTCGAAGGCGTCCCAGAAATTCTCCGCGTCGAGCGCCGCCGGATCAAAGCCGCCGATCTCCTTGAAGAGGACGGTCAGCGATCGCTCGATCATCGTCGTGAAGAGATCGGCCTTATCGTCGAAATAGTAATAGAGCGAGCTTTTGCTCATTCCCGATTTTTCGAGAATGCGATTGAGCGAAGCGCCGTCGAAGCCATGCGCGGCAAACTCCTCCGCGGCGCTCTCGAACAGGCGCTTCTGGCGTTCGGCATCAAGCTTGTCGAGGCGGCGACTCATCGCATTGACCATATCCCATTCTTGCGGTACAAATCATGTTGTGTACCACTGGTACATACTAAAGTCTTGGTTGATCGTCGCTGGGCGCCGGGCAGGCGCCCCGAAACGAAAGGAAGCCGCGATGAAGATTGCCATCAGTGGCGCGGGGATCGCCGGGGCGACGCTGGCCTACTGGCTGCTGCGCGCCGGGCATGAGCCGCTCATCATCGAGCGCGCCCCGGCGCTCAGGACGGGCGGTTACCTCATGGACTTCTGGGGGGTCGGCTACGAGGTCGCCGAACGAATGGGCGTTCTCCCCGCCGTTCGCCATGCCGGCTATCAGGTTGGGGAGATTCGTTTCCTTGCCGACGACGGGCGCAAGGTCGGCGGCTTCGCCGTCGACGCGCTTCGCGATTTGATCGGGGGGCGAATGACGAGCGTGGCGCGCGGCGATCTCGCGGCAGAAATCTATCGCTCGATCGACGGACGTGTCGAAGCGATCTTCGACGACCAGATTTTGGCGATCAATGAGCATGACGACGGCGTGCGGATCGCGCTGCAAAGCGGCGCGAAACGCGATGCCGATATCGTCATTGGCGCCGACGGGCTGCACTCGCGCGTTCGCGAACTGATCTTCGGGACCGAGGACCGCTTCGAAACGGACCTTGGCTATCGGTTCGCGGTGTTCGAGACCGCCGGCTACGAGACGCGCGACGAGAACGCCTATATCATCCATGCCGCCACGTCGCGTCAGATCGCGCGCTTCGCGCTCCGCGACGGCCGAACGCTTTTCCTGCTCGTGTTCAGAAGCGAACTCTCGAATGGCGCCGATCCGAACGGTCCGGCGGAAACTCGCGCCCTGCTGAAAAGGATATTCGGCGACGCGGGATGGGAGTCGGGCCGTATTCTGGCGGCGATGGAAAGCGCCGATGATCTTTACTTCGACCGCGTCAGCCAGATCCGCATGCCGTCGTGGAGTCGCGGGCGGATCGCGCTCATTGGCGATGCGGGCATGGCGGTGTCTTTTCTCGCTGGCGAAGGCGCCGGGCTCGCGATGACCGAGGCCTATGTGCTGGCGGGAGAGATTTCGCGCGCGTCAGGCGATTACGCAAAGGCGTTCGCCGCCTATGACGCCCGGCTGCGGCCTTTCATCGAGGACAAGCAGCATACCGCCGCGAACTTTGCCTCCACCTTCGTGCCGCAGACCGAGTTTGGGATATGGCTCCGCAATCAGGCGACCAAATTGATGGCTTTGCCCGGCGCCGCCAATCTCATGATGGGCAAGAGCCTCAGCGACGATTTTGCCTTGCCCGACTATGCGTGATCGAAGCGCGAGAGAGACTTATCGGTGCCACGCTAAGCGTTGGTCCACATTCCGACTTCGGAGCGTCCGACGATCACGCTGCCGTTCGAACGCGCCTCTTGAAGCAAACGGTCGCGGAAACTCTCGATATTGACCTCCTCGGCCGTCGCCACGCCCATCTTCACCATCGTCGGGAGAAGGCTTTCGACAATATCGCCCACTCCCATCAGCCACTCTCGGGCATTGGAATCGCCCGCGACGAAGGTGTGCAGGCGCATCGTGGGAGGAGGGAGGTCCGCTTCAGTGAAAACAAAGCGAGCTCTGTCCAAGAAGTTCCAGGACTGGCCGCTCAACTCTGTTGTGTCAATGATCCAACGACAGGCCCGCTCGTAAAGCGGCGCGAGAGGGAACGACCGAACGAAAGTCCAATCGGGTTCATGAAAGACGAGCAGGCCTCCTTGGACCAAATGCCGGGCGAGCCCACGCAACATCGCCGATGGGTCAGCCTGAAACGGGAGCACATATCTGCCGATCACCGCTTGAAAGCGCCGGTCGAACTTGATCTCCGCAGGGTCGCCTTCCCGGAATTGAACGTTACGAAGACCCCGCTGTTGAGCCGCCGCGGTCGCTGCTGAAACCGCAGCGGGCGCCTTGTCGATGCCCATCACCATTCCTGTCTCGCCAACGAGCTCAGCCGCGAGAAACGCAACGTCGCCGGCGCCGCTGCCGACGTCAAGTACGCGCATGCCTTGCGCAATGCCCGCTTCGCGCAGGAACTGCCTCGTAACTGGCTCAAGGAAACGCGCCTGGGCGCGAAGGCGATTGAGTTCGTGATCGGAGTGGCCGAGGACGTAAGGAGGATTCGAGTCTCTATTGTCGTTGCTCATCGGCGAGTACTCGGCGTTGTTAAACGACGCAATTCAACCACCGCCGGCGGCGACGATCTCCGAAAAAGGCGACAGAACTTTATCCGATCGTCCGCTGCGCCAGCTTTTCATGCGTTTACGCTGAATTCGGATATCACGAAGTCGCGGGTAATTTCGAACAATCGCTCGTGGCACTTTGCGTTGCCATGAAGCCCGTCCTCCGCAAGCAGCGGGCCCATGTCTTCATTTTGCAGAATGGAGAAGAAATCAAGTATTCTGGCGCCTTGCGCGCTCGCGACCGCAACCAGCTCTCTTGAATACTCTTCGGCGTCTTGGAGCAAGTAATAGGCGTCAGTTCCGGAATAAGGCGTCGTGCGAGTCTCGTCAAAGGGAATGCCCGTCATCACCACCGTCTCGGATACAGCCTTCGCTGAAGAGATAAGTTCGCTCATCATGCCCCGGAATTGCTCTATCGAAACCGCGTTCGGAGCTTCTCGCCGACCGTCACGGCGGCTGTCGTTAAAACCGGGATACACCATGATCAAATGTGGTCTTCGAGCGGCCGCCTCCAAAGGGAGCCGTTGAATCAAACTCGGCGTTTGCTCTCCCCAAATCCCAAGATTGTATATGCGATTCCTTGCATCAATCGAATCGTGCCAAAGCCTCAGTCGATTTACAAAGCCGCCACATTCCTTGTCCGCTGTTCCGTAAATTGTGCTCGAACCAAAAATAGCGATGCGTCGCGGAGGCATATCTGGCTCTCCCTTCTCCGGCGATGGGCGGCGCCCTCGTACGATGACGCGTCGCCATCGGCTGACCTGCCCTTGAAGTTTCATCCAGTGGCGAAGAGATGTCTCGTCCAGGTGTTTGGTACGCCTGAGGGCGTGGATATATAACAGGC
Organism: Methylocystis sp.; assembly: GCF_050246715.1. Lineage (NCBI taxonomy): Bacteria > Pseudomonadati > Pseudomonadota > Alphaproteobacteria > Hyphomicrobiales > Methylocystaceae > Methylocystis > Methylocystis sp. The sequence goes on along the minus strand of NZ_JBFWVN010000103.1, from coordinate 1,124 downwards.
GATCGGCCAAGCGCGTCGAGCTCGCGCGATCGCCTATGCGACAGGATCGGTCGCATACTCCGCCGACATCGGCGCCTTGTTTAGGTCAAAGCCAGTATCAGCTTCCGACAGAAAATGGCTGTGTCATTGCCTTCCAGCAGCGCCAGCGTATGCTGCGCACCCGCCCGATTGCCCAATCGACAAGGAGAACGAGCGATGACGACCCCGAGCGAACGAGAAACGCTTGCTATTTCCGGCGCCGCGATCGGCGCAACAGTGGGCGCAGTGGTTGGCGCATTGTTCGGCGTGATCGGAATTGCGGTAGGAGCATTCGCCGGGGCCACGATCGGCGCCGCCGCTCGTCTTGCGAAAGCATGAACTGATCGGACGACGTTTTTGCCGCCTCGCGATTGCCGACTCGCCTGATCGCGCTTCGAGCGACTTGACGGTTCTGATCCGTTTTTTACGGCCCCAAACGCCCCGCCAGCGGATGTAACGGCGGGGCGTTTCGATTCCGAAACCAGCTTACGGCGCTTCTACCAACCCCAGCCGCCGTAGCCCCATCCCGGATAGCCGCAGACGTTCACCCAAGTCCGCCCCCATCCAGTCCAGACCGGGCGGTAACATCCGTAACCATAGCCGCCATAGAAAGCACGGCGCCAGGGGCGGTAATAATAGGGACGATAACCCCCCCAGCCGCCGTAGCCCCAACCGGGGCGTCGCCATCCGTAGCCGCCCCAGCGGCCAAACCCGCCGCCCCAGCGACCCCAGCCGCCACCGCCCCACCGGCCAAATCCGCGACCCCAGCCGCCTCCGCCCCAGCCGCCTCCGCGGCCCCAGCCGCCTCCGCCCCAGCCGCCGAAGTGACCGCCTCCAAAGCCGCCGAAGTGGCCGCCGCCGAAGCCGCCGAAGCCGCCCCCATGCCCCCAAGCAAGCGCTTCTCCGGGCATGAGGAGTGCGGCGGCGAGCGCGCCAATCAGAGCAATTCTTCGAAGCATCGTCATGCTCCTCTGTCTAGCTTAGAGGGTGTTATGCACCTTGCATGATGTTTGCGGCGCGTTTGAGCATGAGGCAGACGAAGGCGACTACGTGGAATCCTGCCAAGGTCTCGGCATAACGCTCATAGTCTTTTACTAGCCTTCGGC
>NZ_JBFWVN010000102.1:0-5321 GCF_050246715.1 Methylocystis sp. | reverse complement strand
ACAACTTCCGCCGCCTGCTCGCATGGCTGGCGCTTCTGTGGGCCTTGTTCCTGAGCGTCCTCGACGACGCCAACGCCTCAAATCGCCGACTAATCGCCGCTTAAATCGCGTTCTTCACGGGCGACTGACTCTGGATTCCCGAACGCGCGCTAAGCGCGCGTTCGGGAATGACATCCGCTCGCTCACCCCGGCGCGGTGATACGCTCGATTTCAGCGCCGCAGCCGCGCAATTTCTTCTCAAGTCGCTCGAAGCCGCGATCGAGATGGTAGACGCGGTTGATCGTCGTCTCGCCTCGGGCGGCGAGCGCCGCGATGACGAGCGAGACCGACGCGCGCAGATCCGTCGCCATCACCTGCGCGCCTTCGAGATGATCCGCGCCGGTTACGATCGCCGTATCGCCTTCGAGCTTGATATGCGCGCCAAGCCGCGCAAGCTCCTGCACATGCATGAAGCGATTTTCGAAAATCGTCTCGGTTATACGCGACACGCCCTTGGCGCGGGTCATCAGCGCCATGAACTGCGCCTGCAAATCAGTCGGAAAGGCCGGGAACGGCGCGGTCTCGACGCTGACCGGCGAAATGCCAGCGCCGTTGCGCGCCACGCGCAATCCTTCATTCGTCTCGCTCACGCTGACGCCGGTCGCCTCCAGCGCGTCGAGCGCCGCCTGGAAAAGATCGGCGCGCGCGCCGGCGAGCAGAACGTCGCCGCCCGTCATCGCCACCGCCATGGCGTAAGTGCCGGCTTCAATGCGGTCGGGCATGACCGCATGTCGTGCGCCATAAAGCGAACCGACGCCTTCGATCTCGATCGTCGATTGGCCGGCGCCCGTAATTCGCGCCCCCATTTTCACCAGACAGTCGGCGAGATCGACGACTTCCGGCTCACGCGCGGCGTTTCGCAGCACGCTCGTTCCACGCGCCAGCGACGCCGCCATCAGCGCCGTATGCGTTCCGCCGACAGTGACTTTAGGAAATTCGATTTCGGCGCCGATGAGGCCTTTCTTCGCGGTGGCGACGACATAGCCGTTCTCGATATCGATTTTCGCGCCGAGCTTTTCCAGCGCCATGAGAAGCAGATCCACGGGGCGCGTGCCGATGGCGCAGCCGCCGGGCAGCGATACGCGCGCCTCGCCACATCGTGCGAGGAGCGGCGCAAGCACCCAGAAGCTGGCGCGCATGCACGAAACGAGCTCATAGGGTGCGGTGGTGTCAACGATCTCGCGCGCGGTGAGATGAACGGTGCGGCCTGCGTCGACGGAATCGCCGGCGCGCTTTCCGGCGATGGCGTAATCGACGCCATGATTGCCGAGGATGCGCTCAAGGAGCGTCACGTCCGCGAGCAGCGGCATATTGGCGAGCGTCAGAGTTTCGCGGGTCAGCAGCGAAGCGATCATCAACGGCAAGGCGGCGTTCTTCGCACCCGAGATAGGGATGACGCCATTTAGCCGGGTACCGCCGACGATCTTGATCTTATCCATCACCCCTCGCTGTCGCTTTCCGAGCGCTTTTCCTCGGCTTGCGCCGCATCCTGCAGCGCGCGCTCGCGCGCCTTGCGGCGAACGAGATTGGCGCGCAAGGCGGCGGCGAGCGCCGCCTTCCTGTTCGACGCGCCTTTAGACTTCGGGCCAAAATCCGCCCCTTTTTGGGCGCCCTTTCGCTTTTCGCTATCGCCGGCCATTGCGGTCATCTCGAAAATCTAGCGTGATTCTAGGGCGTTGGCCCTTCAAGTCACATCGCCCGCACGGCGAGCGTCGCATTGATGCCGCCAAAGGCGAAAGAATTCGACAGCGCGACGCGAATCGGCATTTCGCGCGCGACATTGGGAATGGCGTCGACCTCGCATTTGGGATCGGCTTCGAGAAAATTGATCGTCGGCGGCGCGATCTGATCGCGCAGCGCGGCGATCGTGATCGCCAGCTCCAGCCCCCCGCTCGCGCCGAGCGCATGGCCATGCACGGGCTTGGTCGAGGAAACCGGCGGCGGCTTATCGCCGAAGACCGCGCGCATCGCCTGCGATTCGGTGATGTCATTGGCGTAGGTCGCCGTGCCATGGGCGCTGAGATAATCGACGTCGCCAGGCTCCAATCCGGCGCTTTCAAGCGCCAGCTGCATGCAGCGCGATGGGCCTTCGACATCGGCGCGCAGCGGATCGAAGGCGTCGCTCGTCGTGCCGTAGCCCGCGAGTTCGCAAAGCGGCGTCGCGCCGCGCGCCTGCGCCCCCTCCAGCGTCTCCAGAATGAAGACCGCGGCGCCTTCTCCGAGAGTCATGCCATTGCGTTTTTGCGAGAACGGACGGCAGAGATCGGGCGTGAGAACGCGCAGCGCCTCCCAGGAACGAATCGAACCGCTGGTCACGCAGGCTTCGGCGCCGCCGGCGATCGCCCGGTCGGCGCGGCCGGCGCGCAGCATTTCAAAGGCTTCGCCGATCGCCTGAGCGGCGGAGGAACAGGCCGAGGCCAGCGCGAAGGTCGGCCCCTTGGCGCCGTAGCGCATGCCGAGAGTCGTCGGCGCGGCGCTGGGGATGAGACGCGGCACGGTCAGCGTATCCGGCCGGCTGTCGATCTTATATTCAAGATAGGCGTTGTTATCGATGGTCGTGGCGCCGCCGATGCCGGTGCCGATGATCACTGCCGTTCGCGGTCCGCCGACCTCCTTGCCCTCGAATTCCGCCTGGGCCAGCGCCTCGTCGGCGGCGACGATCGAAAATTGCGTGAAGGGATCGCAATAGGGAAGCAGTTCGGCTGCGATATATTTCGCGGGATCGAAATCCGGGACCTGCGCCGCGATTTTGATTCGTCCGGTGAACGGGCGCGGCAATTTCACCGGCCGCACGCAGGAGACGCCGTCGCGCGCCGCGCGCCACAGCGTCTCCGCGCCGACGCCGGCGGCGGACACCGCGCCCATTCCGGTAATCACGATTCTGCGCGCGGCGCTTCGTTGCGGCATCAACATTCAATCCCTTGCTTGATTTCAATCAGGCGCGGCCTTGCGCCGATCTGAAATAAACCTCTTCGATCTTTAATGAGGCGCGCGCGCCGGCGTCAAACGAAGGTCCCCGACGCCGGGCCGCCGCTCGCGCAAGAGACGAGCGTAGGTTTTGAAACTAAACGCTAATCGAGGAGTTTTTTCAGTTCGGCGCGCAGACCGTCGGCGACATCGGGCCGCGCCAGGCCGAAAGCGACATTGGCCGCGAGAAAGCCAAGCTTCGAGCCCGTATCATAGGTGCGTCCATCGAAGCGCACGGCGTGAAAGGGCCGCGTCTTCGCAAGATGAATCATGGCGTCGGTGAGCTGGATTTCGCCGCCGGCGCCTTTTTCATGCTTCTCGAGCAGCGTGAAAATTTCGGGTTCGAGAATATAGCGGCCCGAGATGATGAAATTGCTGGGCGCCGTGCCCTGCGGCGGCTTCTCGACCATGCCGGTAATCTCAAAAGTCGCGCCATAATCCTTACCGCGCGCCACAATGCCGTATTGATGCGTCTCTTCCGGCTTCACTTCCTCGACCGCGATGATATTGCCGCCATGTTTTTCATAAGCTGCAACCGCCTCGGCAAGGCAGCGCGCGGTTTTGCCCCTGGCCGGAAGCGTGATCATGTCGGGCAGCAGCACCGCGAAAGGCTCGTCGCCGATAATGTCGCGCGCGCACCAGACGGCGTGGCCGAGACCGAGCGGCGCCTGCTGGCGAGTGAAACTCGTCGCGCCGGCGGCCGGCAGGTCCGACATCAGAGCTTCATATTCCTTCGACTTGTTGCGGCGGCGCAGCGTATCCTCAAGCTCATAGGCCATGTCGAAGTGATCTTCGATCGCCCCCTTGCCGCGTCCGGTGACGAAAACGAAATGTTCAATTCCAGCCTCTCGCGCCTCGTCGACGACATGCTGCACGACCGGCCGGTCGACGACGGTCAGCATCTCCTTCGGCACGGCCTTGGTGGCGGGCAGGAAACGCGTGCCGAGTCCGGCGACGGGGAAGACAGCCTTGCGAATGCGTTTGCTCATGAAGCGGCCCATTGAGGTAGCGAGAGGGTTAACGACGACGCCGGGGCCGTGTAGCACGGTTTCGCCCAGTCTTAGAACTGGCGTGGCCCGCGTCAGAATGCAGCGGAAAATCAGGCGGAAGACATTTAAGGAAGGTTGCTGGCATGACGGTTTTGGTGACGGGCGGGGCAGGCTACATCGGCAGTCATACGGTTCTCGAACTACTCGACGCCGGCGAATCCGCCCCCATCGTGCTCGATGATCTTTCGACCGGCTTCCGCTGGTCGGTTCCCGACGGCGCGCCGCTTGTCGTCGGCGATTTCGGCGACGAAAGCCTCGTCGCTCAATTGATCGAGCGCCATGGGGTCGACGAGATCATTCACTTCGCCGCGAAGATCGTCGTCCCGGAGTCCGTCGCCGATCCGCTCCTCTATTATCTCAACAATACGGCGAAGGCGCGCGCGCTGCTCGCGACGTCGGTCGCCTGCGGCGTCAAGCGCTTCATCTTTTCATCGACGGCCGCGGTCTATGGCGAGCCGTTGCAAAATCCGGTGACCGAGGATGAGCCTTTAAAGCCGGTGTCGCCCTATGGGCGATCGAAGCTGATGGTCGAATGGATGCTGGAGGATACCGCCCGCGCCCATGGCCTCCACTATGTCGCGCTGCGCTATTTCAACGTCGCCGGCGCCGATCCGAAAGGACGATCGGGACAGTCGACGCCGAACGCCACGCATCTCATCAAGGTCGCCGTGCAGGCGGCGCTCGGCCTGCGCAAGAGGCTGCAAGTCTTCGGCGACGATTATCCGACGCCGGACGGCACTTGCGTGCGCGACTATATCCAGGTCACCGATCTCGCTCGCGCGCATCTCGACGCCTTGCGTTATCTGCGCGCCGGCGGCGCCAATCTCACCGCGAACTGCGGCTATGAGCGCGGCTTTTCGGTTCTCGAAGTGATCGAATCGGTGAAGCGGGTTTCGGGCGTCGATTTCGAGGTCGAAATCGCGCCCCGCCGGCCGGGCGACCCTGCAGCGATCGTCGCGGCAAATGAGAGAATTCGACGCACGCTCGGCTGGACGCCGCAACATGACGATCTCGACGAAATCATTCGACAGGCGCTCGAATGGGAGAAGCGCCTGGCGGCGCGCGGGGGCTGATAAACTTAAGCGATTGGTGAAGTTTTGATTGCCGTCGTCGCCGCGCGGTGATAGTTAAGCAAATGCCTAACATTACAGTTGCATTTTGATATGAGCGCGCTTTGCTTCTGCCTGATGTGCTCGTCGCCAGAGCGACCAGGCGATGATGAACTCTGGTCGGATGCGTTTGCGCGCAAGGCGCGTCGCGATACGG
>NZ_JBFWVN010000101.1:0-5423 GCF_050246715.1 Methylocystis sp. | reverse complement strand
CTACAACTTCCGCCGCCTGCTCGCATGGCTGGCGCTTCTGTGGGCCTTGTTCCTGAACGTCCTCGACGACGCCAACGCCTCAAATCGCCGACTAATCGCCGCTTAAATCGCGTTCTTCACGGGCGACTGGCCCGGTCGCGATCCGATTTAAGCGCGGTGAGCCGGTCCGCCAGCGTCTCGTCGATGTCGGTGACGCCGTCTTCGACCATTTTGTAAAGACGGCACAACTTGTCGTCGGCCTGGCCGATCTCCTGTTGCAGGACGCGCGCCCGCTCCTGGACTTCGGCGTCGCTTGACGCCTTCTTTTCTGTCAGCGAGGTCAGAAGGCCGGCCAAACGGTTCGGGCCGAGCAGCCGGTCGGCGAGGTGAGCGGTGACTAATCCGTCGAGCCCGTCCATGGCGATGGAGCGGCCTTTACAGCCCGTCTTGCCGATACGCGCGGCTGTCTAGCACGAATAATAGCGATGCACCTTGCCGGATTTTGACGTGCCTGTGCGGAGCGTCATCGCCCCGCCGCATGTCGCGCAATGCGCAAGGCCCGTGAGGAGGATCGGCCCCGTGACGACACGCGGCGGCAGGATGCGCAGATCGCGGGCTTTCAGGCTCCGCTGAGCCCTGTCGAAAGCTGGTTGTTCAATGATCGCCGGAACCGCAACTTCAATGATTTCATTCGCGGGTTTGGATCGCCCAGTTTTGGCCTCGCGCTGGTTGAAGCGCCAGCGCCCCTTATAGACGGGGTTTGTCAGTATCTTGTGGACCGAAGCGACGCCGAAACGGGCGCCAAGCCGTGTCCGTAGCCCTTGCGCATTCAGCGCCTTGGTCACCTCCTTGACGCCCATCGGCCCCTTGCCGCCATCGCCTTCGAGATAGAGGCGATAAATCAGCCGCACCGTCTCGGCTTCAACAGGATCGATGACGAGCTTCTTCTTGGTGCGATGGCCGCGCTTGTCGACCTCGCTCAGCGCATAGCCGAGCGGCAGGCGCGAGCCATTGTAGAAGCCTTGGCGGGCGTTCTCTTTCATGGCGCGGAGCACATGCTTGCCGTTCTCGCGGCTCTGATATTCGTCGAAGAGCGCGATGACCTGCCGCATCATCACCTGCGCAGGATCGTCACCAAGCTCTTGCGTGATAGAAACGAGTCGCACGCCATGCTTGGCAAGCTTGCGGACATACATCTCCAAGCCGAAGGCGTCGCGGAAGAAGCGCGAGAAGGAATGAATGACGATGGCGTCGATTGGATGATCGTCGTCGCAAGCGCGCTCGATCATGCGCTGGAATTCGGGCCGGTTGTCATCCATGGCGGAGGCGCCCGGTTCGACATATTCGGTCACCACTCGCCAGCCTTGGCGGGCGCAGTATGCGCTCGTCTGCGCCTGCTGGTCAGGAATGGACAGATCGACCTCCGCCTGTCGCGTGGTTGAAACGCGCAGATAGAGAGCGGCTCGAACAGGGTCGGTCATGTGGAGCTCCCAGGCTCAATCGAATGCTCAATGACGCGGTCGCAGAAATGCGTCGAGCATGTCGCCGAGAAACATCTCCAACACATCGATTTCGGCCGCGGTAACGGGAATGTCTTCGGGCCAATCGTCGACGACGGCGATTTCGTCAGCCGCGTTGATCGTTCTCGAAGCCGAATCATACTGCCTGAGCCCGCGAACGCCATCGTCATTTGCGTTCCGGCCGGCGGAAAGTTGTTGATGCGCGCGACGAGGACGAGCCATGCCGAAACCATGGCGGCGGATCGTCGCCAATAGAACAGCCCAATTCTGCGACACAGCACGAGGCGCAGTATGGAGAAGAATTGGAAACGCCCAGCAAGGACAGCGGAACTTCAATCGTTCCCGGCGTCGTCAGTCGGCTCGGAAACACAGCGAGGGAGACTGTAGAGGTAAGATTTTCGCACGGTTGCGCGGCCGAAAAGGAACGAATAATCGTATGTCTTCTGTAAAATCGTCTCAATGGAGTGGCGGCCATGAGCATTCTTGTAGGCGGACACGCAAGGTCCGGATCAATTGCCGACGTTCGTATGCTGAAGAAAAACGCTAAAGCTCGCGCGTTGACGCGGGCGAAGTTAAGCGAAGCAGCATTTATTAGCTGTCCGACATTATCCCGTTTGCAAGCCCGACAGATTGTCGATGATGTGTTCGAAGAAATTGCTTCAGCGCTTGCTCGCGGCGAGTCGGTCAAATTGAGCGCTTTTGGCGCATTCACGCTTCGCGCCAAACAAGCGCGGATTGGCCGCAATCCGAAAACGGGCGAATCGGCCATGATCAGCGCGCGGAAAGTCGTAACTTTCCGCGCCTCGCCCCATTTGGTCGCGCGCGTGAATTGCCAAATAGTTCAACGTCTTCGAGGCTGAATTTCCTTTCTTTAAGTAGCACTTACATTCCGATTCCAATCCCGCGTGTCCGTGTAAAATCCCATGAGATTCCCGAGTCGCGCACGACGCCGCTGATTTGGCGTCCCAGCCGCTCGTCCATAACCGGCCGCGAGGGGACCAGCGTGAACTCATAGGCGTTCTCGACGATGGCGAATTTGCCCGAGACCAGAGTCGTCGTGCCGGTGAAGACCCCGGAGACGCGCTCGCCTTCGCTCTTCATTCGGAACTGCGCGTGCTTGTCCGCCGCCATGGATTTGCCGGCGCGTTCGACCTCGCCACGCTCCAACCGCGCGACGAGGTCTTTGGGCGCGCGGATGCCCCCCTCCGGCGTGCGCCAGGCGTGGCCTTTGTCGACGAGGGCTTCCTTTCGCCGCAACATGGCCCCGCTGACCTCGGTCCCAAAGCCGGCTTGAACAAGCGGCACCCGATTGGGGGAGACGAGTTCGCGGTCGAGCCAGGTAGCGCCATTGGCGTCGATCTGGGCTTCAAGGTCGAGATTGGAAAGAAGGCGAAGCGCCACCCGTCCGCGCCGCTGGGCGTCATGCTCCGCAGCGCGCGCCTCAAAGTCGGTCGGGAGACGCCAATGGTCGGCGTCGATCCGCTCCACGATCCCCGCCCGGCGCAGCGCCTCCAGCCTTCGCACATGGCTTTCGACATAGGAGTCATAGTCCCCACCTGGAACACGGACGCGGCTCGCCTCCGCTATGATGCGGTGGACGCTGGGGCGATACTCGCCTGAGGCGTCGGCGAGCTGCGCGATGTTGCGATCGGCCGGTCGCGGGCCCGCGGGCGCGGGGGCGATCTCCACAATCGATCCGATGGACGCTTCCTCGGCGGCGTTCGCCATCGCCTGCGAGCCGAGCGCGACATGGTGGACGCGCCCGTCAACGCCATCGACGACGAGGCCAAGTCGCTCGCCAAGTTCCTCGGTCAACCGCTTGTCGATCACGCGCCCAGTGATCCGGGTTTTGGTCTCCTCGCCGTGAAGGGAATAGCTTTCCAGCGCGCGCTCTTCTCCTCGAGCCTTGAGCGCCCGATTGATTGCCTTGACGATATCGCCGCGCTCGCCGAGTTCCCGCAGCATCGGCTCCAGCTCGTCGGACAGCTTCCAGACGCCCGGCTCGCGCTCCGTGGCGAGGCCGTAGCGCGCCAGCGTCTGCAATCTGCCGATGCGCAGCGTTCGATCGAAATCGGCGCGGACCTGGCCCGTCTCGGGTCGCAGGTCGAGCGTTTCCTCGCCGGCCTCGGCGAGCATCGCCCGATCAATCCGGGTGAACCGCTCGGCGGCGATTTCCGCAGTGAGCTTTGATCGCAGTTCGAGGTCGGTCTCCGGCCCCAATTCGAGCGTCGCCAACTCCTGCGCGCGAAGCCTGACGCCATCCGTGATGTAGTCCTGCGCGATGATCAAATCCTTGCCGGTATCATCCTTGCCCCGGACGACGACATGGCTATGGGGATGGCCGGTGTTGAAGTGGTCGACCGCGACCCAGTCGAGTTTCGTGCCGAGGTCTGCCTCCATTTGCTTCAACACGTCACGGGTGAAGGCGCGAAGGTCAGAAAGCTGATCGCCGTCTTCGGGCGCGACGATGAATCGGAACTGATGCCGATCCTCGCGCCCTTGCTCCAGAAACGAGCGGCCATTCGCCACGTCAGTCTCCGCTCCGTAAAGCCTGCCTCTCTCTCCTTCCCGGTCGGTCCCGTCCCGCTGCAAGTAACGCAGATGCGCGTCAGCTCCCTTGGAGCCCAGTTTCAAACGGACGATCCGCGCCTTCACAACGACGCGGCGCATCCGTTCGCCAGGCCCGCGCCCCTCAGCCGCAAGCTTCAATCGATTGGCCGCCGCCTGTCCCCGACCGATGCGGGAGCATCTCCCTTTCCGGGGCCAACCCGACGCGCCATCACGACGTCGATCGGAGCGACCATTGCGCTTCGGAGTCGGCCCGATCCCGGCGCCCTTCGCCTTCGTCACGGCCTTCAACACCTGCGCCACGAAGGAGCGCGGTCGCCGCGCCGCCGCGCTGCCGCGATCACGAATTCTCCCGGTGCGGAGTCGAAGGTCAGAAGTGTCGTCGCCGCTCATGCGCAAGAGCTTGCGCCGGCGCGCCTGCAAAACAAGCGCAAATCCGAGCAGCTCGCATCATGGCGTTGAAAAAGAAACGATAAGCGAAAGCGCCTACACTGCAAAAAGTCTCATGGCCGGCAAATAACAATGTGCAGACAAACACATACACGCAAGCGGCACGGTTGCTTTAATCTTGCCTTCACAGAACAACAGTAGTAAGCGTCCGAACTCTGCACGATCTCTTGGGCGTGCAATTTCGTGACATATCGGGTTTTCTCGCACATGGGAGGATCTCCGGTGGTCTCGAAACGATTCCAGAACACGGCATGGCGCTCTTACTGGTCGACGCATATTGAAGCGTGGCGCCGAAGCGGCCTCTCGCGCACCAAATATTGTCGCGATCATCGGCTCAACAAGGCGACTTTCGATCGCTGGCTGAAGCAGCTTGAAGGCGCGGAAGCCGCGAAAAAAGCTGCGGAACTTCTGCGCGAACAGCGTCGTCAGTGCCGCCGTCGAGGGCCATCTCCGCTGTGCAAATCGAAGCGCTCGATCGCCGTTCAAGCGTTCTGGGCGATGCATGTCGAAGCGCTGAACTGGAGCGGATTGTGCGCCACGCATTACGCCAACGCTCACAATCTTTCGCTGGTCAGTTTGCGCCGCTGGCGCGATTTGTTCGACAGCGGCGAGGTGGAGATTGACTGGCGCGCGTATCTTCATCCGAGCGCTCGCGCGAAAATAAGCAGCGGCGCTAGCCCATCTTATTCGTGACGGCGCGACTTTCGGCATCGTCGTGATGTCGGGCGGCATGGCCGCGCGGCGGCGTTCGGGTTTTTCACCCCTTCGAGGACCGCACTTTCTAGAGCGGTTTCTTGTCTGATTGAATCGAGAGGGATTCACGAATCAGCTTTGTTCTGATTCAAACTGCCTGCTGGCGAAGGAGGCCGGCAGGCATGTCGAAGAAGACTCTTTCGCTCGATCTCC
>NZ_JBFWVN010000100.1:0-5707 GCF_050246715.1 Methylocystis sp. | reverse complement strand
ATTTCTTTTGCAAGCTCAAGCAATTTCGGGCCATCGCAACGCGCTACGACAAAACCGCTCGAAATTTTCTCGCCGCGATCCACCTCTCCGCAGCTATCGTCTGGCTCAATTGATGACAGGCCCTAGAGGGGCTACATGCGCGAAACGGGTAGCTCAACCCAACGGGAAGCGGGGAAGCCAGAAGGCAACCCGACCTTCGCCGTTTCTATTTTGCTCTATGTGAGCAAAACCCCGCCCGCCGGACCTTCATCGCATCCTTGAATACGCCGCAGCCGAAGCAGGGCTGTTGGCGACCGGGCGAGGCTAGCGAAGTCACAAGCCGATTTAGCGACGCTGAAAGCACCCCGTGAGCGCGGCGAACTTGTGTCGGCGCGCCGAGGGGTGGCGGCGAAGTGGAAAGCGATACTGGCGGCGCTTCGCAGTCGCTTTCTGGGCGTACCATCGTGCATCAGGAGTCAGCTCCCGCATTTGACGCGGCCAGAGATGGATTTGATTGGCGATGAAATACGAGACGCGCTGGAAGAACCGTCGAACGGCTCCAAGTATAGAGCGGGCTGGCGGGGCGGGCGGCGGATATTGGGCGCGCCTCGGCCGCGCATGCATTTTTCGCCAGCCAGCGGAGTCTCGTTGAAACTGGATCAGGAGCTAAAAAATGTCTCAGTGGGTCAAGACTGCGGCCGCGACGGCCGCGTTGCTCATCGGCTTGCTGGCGCAAACCGAAGTCGCTGATGCGCGGGGGGGCTTCCGTGGCGGCGGCTTCGGCGGGTTCAGGGGCGGCGGCTTCGGCGGGTTCAGGGGCGGGGGTTTCGGCGGGTTCAGGGGCGGTGGTTTCGGCGGGTTCAGGGGCGGCGGTTTCGGCGGCGGCTTCCGCGGTGCCGTTCTGCCCGGCGGCGGCTTCCGAGGTGGTTGGCGCGGCGGCGGCTGGGGTCGGCCTTGGGTCGGCGGTTGGCGCGGCGGCGGTTGGCGCGGCGGCGGTTGGGGCTGGAGACGGCCCTGGGCTGGCTATTACCGCCCGCGGCGGCGCGCCTATTGGCCATGGTACGGAGCTGGGCTGATCGGAGCGGGATACGGCTGGGGCTGGGGTTGGCCCTATTACAATCCCGTCGCCTACAGCGGCTGCTATCAGCTTCGCAGGGTGTGGACCAACTGGGGCTGGCGGCGTCGGTGGGTAAATGTCTGCGGGAACGGCTACGGCGGCTGGGGTGGGTACGGCGGCTGGAACGGCGGTTGGGGTTGGGGCTGGTAAGCCAACCTCTGCGCCTCAACTCTTTAACACAAGCGCCCTCCCCTTTCGGAGGGCGTTTTGCACCGGAGCGTCGTCGCAGGACAAGAAATCCTCCGGCTGTAGCCGGGCGTTCATGCCCGCCGTGTCGCCTAGAGGCCAACGCCGGGGCATCATCGACGATTGTTGATGGACTCGCGCAGCTTGGCGAGGGGCTACCCTGAGAAGCCGGGCAGGGCGGTTTCTGCCCAACCGCAAAGCTATCGCCTTTCTCTTACCGATAATGTCGGCCTGAGTTATAAACCTGAGGAGACATGGCGTAACGGCCCCATTTCGTTACCCCAGCGTTACCCAGGATTGGACGTTGGCAAAGGCTTTGACCGCGGCGGCAGTCGCGAAGATTCGCTTCGCAGCGGCGCGCGTTGAAGTTCCGGACGGCGCCTGCCCCGGTCTGAATTTGACTGTTCACCCGACCGGCAGGAAGACGTGGGCGCTCCGATACAGGAGACCGGACGGGCGAAGCGCAAAGTTGGTTCTCGGAACCGCGCACGCTGAGTCGTGCGACGCGCCCCCGGTCATCGGCGGCCATCTAAATCTCGCCTCTGCGCGCGCACTGGCCGCGAGGCTTCGTCACGAGATCGCGATGGGACGAGACCCCGGCGCCGACACGATGGCGGCGAAGCGAACTCCCAAGAGCGAAGACGCCGACACTTACCTCGATGCCGCGCGCGATTACGTCGCGCACGCGAGGCTAAAGAGCCGACGCTGGAAGCAGACGGCGTCGATCCTCGGCTTCCGCCCTGACGGAGCGCTCATCAAGGGCGGGCTCGCAGAGAGATGGCGAGAGAGGCGCGTATTGCCTTACATTCAACCAAGCCGACGACGCCGGCAGGCGCGGCGAAATTGCTGCGGTTCATCGCCGACTTTCTCGACGAAGACGATGTCGTGAATGACATTTGGGTCGCCGACATGATCGGCGATTCCATCCGCAACGCCGTCGCGGTCCTGGAGCGGGAGGCGCGGTCATGAGCATGAACAATGACACCACAACCGAGGCGCCTGAGTGCGGGGCAGATTTCTGTGCGCGGCTCAGCTCCGCTGGCGTCAACCAGGCGCTAATCAGCGAAATGTTAGACCGTATTACTAGCGAGCGTGTGAAAGCCACCGCGACGGCGGCTCGCCTTTTCTACCATCGTCTTGGCGAGCAAGGCCCAATAACGCCGATGGATTTCTCGGACGAACTCCGCAACATTACGCGGCGTCTTTGGGGTCTTGCAGCGGCAGTGGACGGCGTCCTTGGCGACAGGGACGATGAAGGCGAGGCAAGCGGTGTCCTGCAACTCTCTCAGGACGTTGCTCGAGACATGGCGCGCCTCGCCGAGGCGTTTGACGCCGAGCGTTGGCTCAAGCGGGAGGCGCGCTCATGACCAATGATATTGAAAACTTTTCGAAGGACCTGCATTGGCCAGGGCGCGCCGACTGTCTGGAGGACATAGAACAGCATTTAAACACAGCCTCGCGTCTGGCGCGCGCGTTATGGATTGCGCTCACGGTCGGCGACTTTGCTGGCGATGAAAGGGACGTTGACGCTCTGTGCGAACTCGCGAGCGCTGTTTCCGACCATACTTCGGCGGCTCGCTTTGCGTTCTATGGAAAGCTAGAGAAGGCGGAGGCACGATCATGAACGGCAATTCCCAAAACATCGATTTCGATGAACTCGACCACATAAACGATCGCGTTTATGCGCTTCACCTAGCGATTCTCGCAGTCAAACAGGATTTGAACGACCTTCGAGCTGGCCCCGCGCTCATCCAACTGTCGATGGACGTTTCAGACCAGCTAGATGAGATCATCCATCCGAGCAGCGCCCGAGGTGCGCGGGAGGCGCGCTCATGAGCGACCTTGCCAACGTCAAGGCGCGGCTTCACCGTCTGCCGCTTCGCACCATCATCGCGCTGACATGGCGAATCAAACTCGCGCGGCTCTTTTTATGGCTCGCGCGCGTCACCGACACATACGACGGCGTCCTCATGCGGATTGTTCAGCATATCGTCGAGAACGCCGAGCGCTGCGCCGTCAGAGCGGACGATTTGCGGCGGAGGCCGAGGCCGTGACTTACGACCGCGCCGAGATTATGCGGAACGCCCACAAGCGATTCCGAGACGGCAAGCGTCTCGGGCTCGGCTGGACGTTCGGGCAAAGTCTGGCCACGGGGTGGGCGGCGGCGCGGGCCAAGCGGCGATCAGCTTCGAGAACGGCTTCCATCCTTCGAGAGCCCAACTCGCGGCTCAATTGTTAAGCCAGTTCCTGTCCGCCCCCGGCGGCAAACTCCAAAGATTCTCCACCGCTGACGGTGTTTGCGCGCCCGGGCCTGTCTGGTGAGCGCCCAGTTCGCCCTGCGCCACGAGATCGCTGCGTTGCGACATGTCGCGCGCCTTAGCATCGGCGACGCTCGGTAGCCGATCATCAAGCGCTGGGTCGCGCGATCCATTGTTGGGTTGATGGAGAGCGACCATCTCGCGCGCCGCGGTGGCGTCGATGCTCGCGCTGGGAGCCGCCAGCGAGCGATACGTCATTGGCTCCGACGTGTTCGCCACAGTCGCCGGCCCAGAGGCGGCGTTGCACGCAGAAAGCATGACGAAAAACGCAAGAACAGCGACGCGAGGCGACAACATGCGGCGCATCTCACTCTGTATTATTTAAGAAATAATGAACGCCGGGAATTTATCCGCTATGCCTGGTTTTCTCTGATGCGCCATTGCGCTGGGATTTACGGCGCAAGCCATGACGGCACACGTAAGCCAGACGCCCTCATTTCGTAGCAACAGAACGGCCACGTCAGCGCCCGTGACACAATTTTCCTGTGATTTAAGCTCATATTTGGCGCAGACTCTCTCGTTTTAGGCGAATAGCTTAGACGCGCTCGCCCCGGAACTGGTTGGGGCATAGAGTTGGGAAGCCGACAATGAGCTTACTGGATCTTAACCAAGCGCCGGCCAAAATCATCCCGCGCGGTAATGGGTCGATTGCGACGCCATCTCCGGCGCGCGCGAACGATGATGTGGAGGCGGCGTTGAGCCTGGTGACGGAGAAGGCGGCGGCGATCAGGGAGTTTGAGCGGGAAACCGCCCAAGCGCTGGCGCAGGCGCGCAATGTCGCCGATGACCTGAAAGAACAGTTGGATCATACGGACGCCTGCGCCCAACGCGCCGAGACGATGTTGCGCTTGGCTGAGGGGCAAGTCGAGGGGCTTACCGCCGACATCGAACGGGCGAGGCATGAAATTAAGACGCTGCAAGCGCTGCTCGCTGCGCGCGAATCGGAATTAGCTTCCTGGACTAGTCGCGCGGAAGAGGCCGAAGCCGGTCTTCATGAGGTGCTGGATGCGATCCGCGCACAACTTCCGGTCAAATTGAGCGTGCCGACGGAATAAGACGGCGCATCGCATGCGCCCAAGAACGCCCCGACCGTGGATGTAACGGCGGGGCGTTTTTGTCTCTCAGCCGGGACAGGCCAACGCTTCTTTCTCATTCCCTCGCGAGCAATTACAGATGGCACTCCGATTGATCTGCAATATAGGCTTGTCGCTTTTGTCCCATATCGGAACAGGCTTGCGCCGAGTTGGGTAACAATTGTGGGGAAAGCCAGAATGTTTGCGTTTGTTCGAGACCACTGGCTCCAAATTATAGTGGGCTGGGGGATATTAGCTGGCTTGGCGTGGCTGTTTATCTATGGAGCCGGCAGAGCCTCGGAGGGCAAGCGTCGATTTCCGCAACGCCCGACGCGCAAATTGCATGTCAAATGTCTCCGAGGCCGTATTGGATTCGCGAAATGTATGACGCGAGCGCCTTGGCGTCGGTGCCAGACAGGCGATTAACGAGACCCCGCCTGGTCGGCTCCTCTTCGAAATAGGGCATGGGCGTCATTCGCTCCACGCGGCGCCGATCAGATCGGCGAGGCGCTGGAGCTTTTCCCAGAAGAGATGCTTCGTGATCCGCCGGATGAGGCTAGCGCGATGGTTGCCATAAAGGAGCCATCTTCATCACTAACTCTTTAAAGATTAGGTCTTCGTCACCAACTCTTTAAAACGCTGGTCGACGGTTTCCTCATGGCCGTCACTCTTCTTTGTCAGATCACCTCCAGCCCGGCCGGCGACGACCGGGCTTTTTCGTCAGCCCTGAGCCAGATATGGCGGCCAATCCGGCATGACGTGGACCTCGCGCGAGCCGCATTCCTTGCAGACGAAGCGCCCCGTCTTCGGAAGGCCTCCGTCGGTCACAGTGCGTTCTGGGGGACCCAAGGCGGCTGAAACTTCCTCTAGTTTTGACCCGAAGCGAATCCCATTTGAAAGTGAGTAATGTAAGCGTGATCTTATGACCAGGGGTGGCTAAGCGGCGACGGCGTGAGGCGCGGCTTTCTCCCATTTCCAAGGGAGCAGTTCGTCGAGCTTTGAGATCGGGTGATCGGCGATGCGGGCGATGACAT
>NZ_JBFWVN010000099.1:0-5928 GCF_050246715.1 Methylocystis sp. | reverse complement strand
GGCGGGCGTGGCTGTGAGGTCGAAGCGGAACGGGTTGGTGTCAGCAACCGAATCCTACGCCGTTTCAGCCACCTATGCTATGCTCGCCAGCCTTCGAACGGCGCCGTCACGAATAAGATGGGTTAGTCCCGGCATTTTCTGGAGCGGGTTGAGTTTGAATCGTTCGGGCTGAGAAGTCCAGCATTTGCAGATGAACTCGTAAGGCGTGAGACCTTTGAGCGTTTTGAGCCGCCGGCCGAAATTGTAGGCGTCGATGAAGTTGGCGAGATGCCGTCGCAACTGGTCGTGATCGTCATAGTGATATCGCTTGACGGTCGCATCCTTGATCGTGCGGTTCATGCGTTCGACCTGGCCATTGGTCCATGGGTGATTTGGCTTTGTGAGGCGATGCTCAATGTCGTGTCGCCGACAAATGCGGTCGAACGGATGGCCCCGCAGCATGGCGGTTGGGCCATTGCGGTTTTTTGGCAGATCGGCGAACTGAATGCCGTTGTCAGTCAGAACCGTGTGGATGACGTAAGGAACGGCGGCAATAAGCTCTTCAAGAAAAGCGGTCGCCATCGCCATGTTGGCCTTGTCGAACAACTTTGCAAAAGCGAACTTCGACGTGCGGTCTATGGCGACGAAAAGATAGAGCTTTCCTTCCGCCGTTTGCACTTCGGCGATGTCGATGTGAAAGAAGCCAATCGGATAGGATTTAAACTTCTTCTTCGCGGGCTTGTCGCCTTCAACGTCCGGCAGCCGGCTGATCCCGTGCCTTTGCAGGCAGCGGTGCAGCGATGAACGCGTCAAATGCGGGATCGTCGCCTGCAAGGCATAGAGGCAATCATCAAGCGGCAGCAACGTGTGACGGCGAAAGGCGACGATGATCGCTTCTTCTTCAAGCGACAGCACCGTGGAGTGCGGGTCTTTCGGCCCCGTGCGCTCGTCAGAAGCCGAAGAGCGCTTCTTCCATTTGGCGATGGTCTTCTGATTGACGCCATATCGCTTGGCCAGAGCCCTCAGGCTCTCTTGACTATTTTGTATCGCTCGACGCACCGCCTCTGTCGTGCGGGCGCTCCCGTGCAGAATCTGACCCATAGTGCATCCTTCCATTCCATGGAAAAGATTGCACCATCAAATCCCGGGATCAAACACCTAGACCAGGTCGCGAAACTCGACGCAAAAGGCCGGGAAATCGAGCGCGGCGTCGGCGAAGCGAGTGCGCGTTTCCTCTATCGCCTCGAAACGATCGACGTCGCAGGTCCGGGCGCGAAAACTTATGCATATTTCAACCCCGGTGCAGACGCCCCCAAATTCGTCAGCGCCTATCACGCATGGCGCCCAGTGAAGGACAGCCGCGGTGTTCGCGTCACGAGCGTCGACGAAATCCTCGAGCGCACAGTCTTGCATGATCCGCAAATTCAGTTTGCCGATAAGCGCGGCGACCGAATCGAATTGCGGAAAATCGACCTCGCATATTGGGCCCTGCATCCCGATGCGGCGCAAAGTTATGTTTATCCGGTGCTGCTTGTCGACGGCGTCATTTTTTCCATGGCGCAACGCAGCGGCGCGAAGCGACTGAATTTTCGCGCGCCTACAACGCCGTCTCGCAGAAGGAGTGCGCCGCCGCGGGGATCTACGCGGATTATCTCGTCGACAGGATCGACTGAGGCGGCTTCTATCCCGCCCTGAAATGCTTGGAGAGCTTCAGGCCCTGCCCCTGATAGTTCGAGATGCCGCTTTCGCCGTAAAGCGCCTGCGGCGTTTCCGCCATGCGTTCATAGACGAGGCGGCCGATGAACTGGCCGTCCTCCAGAATGAACGGCACTTCGCGCGACCGCACTTCGAGAACCGCGCGGGCGCCCGGCCGCCCGTCCGGTCCGGCGCCGAATCCTGGATCGAAGAAGCCGGCGTAATGCACGCGAAACTCGCCGATCGCCGCGTCCATCGGCGCCATTTCGGCGGCGAGATCGGGCGGAATCGCCAGTCGCTCATGCGAGGCGAGAATGTAGAAGTCGCCGGGATCGAGGATCAGCCTGCCGTCGCGCGCCGGCAGCCGGTCCCAGTAATCGTCGATGCGATAGGCGCCGATCCGGTCGACGTCGATCACGTCCGTATGCTTTTGCGCGCGATAGCCGAGGATGCCGCCGAAGGCGCCGGCGTCGAGCGCGACGCGCAGCACGACCCCGTCCCGCAGATTGAGCGGTCCGTCGACGAGCGGCGATCTGCGATGCAGCTCGGCGAGATCGGCGTCGCTGAGCGCCGCGCTCGCCGGCTCGCCTGGCGCATGCGCGCGAAACCGCAGCTGGTTCAATCGCGAGCCGGCGCGCACGCGCACTGAAAAGCTGCGCGGCGACACTTCAGCATAGAGCGGCCCGCGATAGCCGGCGGCGACCTCGTCGAAACGATCGCCGCGGTCCGTGATCAGCCGCGTGAAAATGTCGAGCCGCCCGGTCGAGCTTTTCGGATTGGCGGCGCCGACGATAGAATCGTCGAAGGCCAGACTCTCCATCAGCGGAACGACATAGAAGCAACCGCGCTCCAGCACGGCGCCGTCGCCTTCAAGCGACATCTCGTCATATTTGAGCGCGGAGAGCAGTTCGTCGACGCTGCGGCGCTTGCCCGGCAGAAAGCTCGCGCGGACGCGATAGGCCTTGGGGCCGAGCCGCAGATCGAGGCTCGCCGGCTGAATCTGCCCATGCGCCAGGGGAGCCGCGAGACGAATTTGCCCGGCCTCGACCATCGCCTCAATCTGCCGGCTGGAAAGCACGCCGCCCATTCGCTTGTCGCCCCGTCGCCTTCGGTGAAGCGGATTTTGCGTCCGCATAAGCGCCAAATCGCATCGCCTTTCAAGCCAGGGCCTGTTGACAGTTTGGGCCGGTCTGCCCTCTATTAGGAGAACGTGGTTATTTGAGCCGGCCGGCTTGCCGCCACGAAAAACAACGCGCTAAAAGGCCGGGTCTCCCCGAGGAAACCCTGCCTTTTGCATGGCGGCGCAATTCTTTGCGCAACTGGA
Source organism: Methylocystis sp. (assembly GCF_050246715.1). Lineage (NCBI taxonomy): Bacteria > Pseudomonadati > Pseudomonadota > Alphaproteobacteria > Hyphomicrobiales > Methylocystaceae > Methylocystis > Methylocystis sp. The sequence goes on along the minus strand of NZ_JBFWVN010000099.1, from coordinate 2,930 downwards.
AATCGGCGCGACCGCGCCCAAGGGAGAAGCAATGTCCGCAGACGCGCCGCCGCGCAGGCCGTTCAAACCAGCGACGCAACTCGTTCATGGCGGGACGCAGCGCTCTTCCTTCGGCGAATTGTCGGAGGCGCTTTATCTTACGCAGAGCTTCGCCTATCCGACGATGGAGGCGGCCGAGGCGCGGTTCAAAGGCGACGATCCGGGCTTCATCTATTCGCGCTTCTCGAACCCGACCGTGGCGATGTTCGAGCAGCGCATGTGCCTGCTCGAAGGCGCCGAGGCGGCCCGCGCGACGGCGAGCGGCATGGCGGCGGTGACGGCTAGCCTGCTCGCCCAACTCAAAGCCGGCGACCATGTGGTTTCGGCGCGCGCGCTGTTCGGCTCCTGCCTCTATGTCGTCGAGGACCTGCTGCCGCGGTTGGGCATCCCGTCGACGCTCGTCGACGGCGCCGACCTTGAGCAATGGAAGGCGGCGATCCGTCCGGAGACCAAACTCTTCTTTCTGGAGAGCCCGACCAATCCCGGCCTCGAAGTCTATGACCTCAAGGCGATCGCCGACCTCGCGCATGAAGCCGGCGCAAAGCTCGTCGTCGACAATGTCTTCGCGACGCCGCTCCTCCAGAAGCCGTTCGATTTCGGCGCCGACGTCGTCGTCTATTCGGCGACCAAGCATATCGATGGCCAGGGTCGGTGTCTTGGCGGCGTCATCCTCGCCGCGCAGGCGCTGATCGAAGAGAGCGTCCATAATTTCCTGCGTCAGACCGGGCCGGCGATGTCGCCGTTCAACGCCTGGGTGATGCTGAAAGGTCTGGAGACCCTGCCGCTGCGCGCCGCCCAGCAGACCGCGAGCGCAGCCAAAATCGCCGACTTTCTGGCGGGGGAAAGAGCCGTCAGACGCGTCCTCTACCCGTTTCGCGCCGATCACCCGCAGGTCGATCTGGCGCGCCGCCAGATGTCGGGAGGCGGCACGCTGACGAGCTTCGACATGGCGGGCGGCAAAGCCGCCGCCTTCCGGCTCGCCAATACGTTGGAAGTGATCAAGATTTCAAACAATCTCGGCGACGCCAAAAGCCTCATCACCCATCCGGCGACGACGACCCATCAGCGGCTGACGCCGGAAGCGCGCGCGGCGCTCGGCATTGGCGACGGTCTGCTGCGACTTTCGGTCGGCCTCGAGGACGCCGATGATCTCATCGACGATCTCGCGCGCGGCCTATGGGCCGCCGCGCGCGCCTGAGGCTACCGCCGCGTGATCTCCCGCCTTTCCTGACGGACGGGAATTTTTGCCTCCTGCATCGCGCATTCGGCGACGAAATAGGATGCGGCGATTATGGCGCACAGCGTCTCAAGCACGACGCCGGTGATCAGTTCATTCATCTGCATGCCCCCAACGGCCTTCATACGGAATAGACGAAAATCTGCGCGGCGGCCCGCGGCGGCGGCGTGAGAAGAGGTCGACGCCGACGCAGGCCGTTCGCGACGCAGCGACTAAGCGGCCGGCGGCGCCCGCTGGCGGTTGGCCGGGTCGGGTCGGGGCGTCGGCGCGACGCAGTCCGCCACCGTCCACACGAGCCTGAAGCTCGGGACGGGCGTCGCGCCGATCGGGCCGGGCCGCGCCGCGAGAGGCGCAAGACCGCTACAAAACGCCTGACAGAGGATACAGGCGGAGCGATCGTTTTTGGGGCCCAGCCGCCCCGCAAGCGCGTCGGGTTGGGAGGACCCCGACGCGAAACAGATAAAGAGTTGCGCGACCATTGGGCCGCCGACGCCCGACTGGGCGACGCCGCGCGCGAGCGGCGCGACGGCCCAGAGCGACGCCGCCAGAAGCAGCGGCGTCGCGCCAAGCCGCACGCCCGCGCGAAGCGACGAAGCGAAATTGGACGCCCACGGGCGCATCGGTTCAGATCGCGTCGGTCAACGGCCGCGAAAATCTCGCGCGGCGTTCGAGGTCGATGAGGCGAATGGCGCGTTGGTCATTGTCATGCGACTGAGGCCTCGTCGGCGTGCGAGCGGCGAGCGCCGCCATGCCGGGCGCATGACCCGATTGCGGGCGTTCGCGCTTATTTAGAGATTCAAGCGTCGCGCCGGCGACGACGCTTTCCCGGCCGCTCGGCTTTCGTTTACGAAACATGGGCTTGCTCCCGATCCGCCGCTTGCCGCGGCGTTGTCCTTAAGCTGCGCCCGACGCCGCGCGCGCCCGGAGTCCGGGCGAGGCGCGCGAAACGGCGCGTCAGCGTGCGAAGGATTCAGGAGTTGGCGGGAGGCGCTCGCGCCTGTCTTGAATAATCCTGGGGGGGAGTCGGCAGGGCGCGGTCCGCCACCGTCCAATCAAGCGCTGTCCATTGGACGGGCGCCTTGCCAAAATGAATGGTCCGCGCCGCCAACGGCGCGACCCCATCGCAATGGTTTTGACAGAACAGGCAGGCGTCCCTGGGGCGCTTTGCGTGGCCAGGCGCCTGCGTTTGGTCGCCCGAGGCGACGTCGGTAAAGCAAAATTCCTTGAGGGCGTCGCCGGCGCCGATCCGCGACGCGACGCCCGCCGCAACAGGCGCGAAGGCCTGAACGGTCAGCGCGAGCGCGAACAGCAGAACTGTCAGCCAGTTGCGACGCATAAACTCTTGTGCCTTGGATTCGGCGCGCCCGTGGATTTCACAGGCGCGCGCTGATGTAAGCAAAAAGCAGAGGCCGCGACAAGTTAATCTTGGAGCGGTCAGTTCGCTGCGGCAAAGCGTCTCACCCAGTGATTGCAACTTTCCCGAATGACATAGGCGGATCGCCGTGAAGCCTATCTGAACGTCGACGTGGAGCCTCCCCGATCGATCGTTACGCCTGCGCCATCCGGGCCGCCAAGGTCGTAGTTCAGCGCGATGAAGAAGGTGCGCTGAGGATAGGGGTTTGGATTCACATAGGCCTTCCAGCGACCGATGTTG
>NZ_JBFWVN010000098.1:0-7023 GCF_050246715.1 Methylocystis sp. | reverse complement strand
ACTTTCTTGCCTTGGACGGCTGGAAAGGAGAAGGCGGGAAACGTATCGTCCGTCATGGCGGGCGTGGCTGTGAGGTCGAAGCGGAACGGGTTGGTGTCAGCAACCGAATCCTACGCCGTTTCAGTCACCTATGCTATGCTCGCCAGCCTTCGAACGGCGCCGTCACGAATAAGATGGGTTAATGACTAAATGACCGACCACTTTGCCGGATGTTCATCGCCAACTGCGCGCACGCTCTTCTCCTCATTATTCCGCAGCGACGCGTGGACACCCCCGAATAGGTTCCTGAAATCCTCGCGTGAAGGCTGCGCGACGCCCTTTAAGGCGAACAGTCGCGAGGTGATTTCTGAGGTCGTCATCGGCTCTGGCGCGTCTCTGAGAATTTCCAGAACGCTTCGGAAGATTGTCCCGCGCTTGAAATAGGGATTCGGCTTGCGGCGCCGGACCGCGATCGAGCGGATGCTGTAGGATGGGTCCAGCATCTTAAGGACCGCTTCGACATGCTTCATGTCTGCGGCGAGGCGCTGGGCCTCTTTCTTGTTTTCGAGGATTTTTCCGCCTAGCTCGGCGTGAAGGCGCTCAAGGGTGAAACGGGCTTGTTTTGTGCAAATCTCGGCTTTCATGCTTGAAAGCTAGGATTGCGATTCTAAAATGTCCTGTGGCGTTTGCGCCATAATACCGCGCGGCCCGATGTTCTCGCTGCGAATGAGCCTGAGCCAGTCGACGAGCTGCGCTTCGCTCAACCGGCCTTCTGGCGAGGCCTCGCTCACGCCTTTTGTCCGATCCGCGTTTCGGAGCCGGCGCGTAAACGAGCGATATTGTCTCGATGCCTGTAGTAGACGATCGCCGTCATGATCGCGACAACAAAGGCTTCGCCTCTCTGGCCAAATATGAGCAGAGCCAGCGGGGCCGCGGCGCTCGCCATCAGCGCGCTAAGAGAAGAGTAACGCGTCAGCGCCGCCGCCGTCAGCCAGACGGCGCAGAAAATCAGCGCCGTTGGCCAGCTGAGGCCAAACAGCACGCCGAGAAAGGTGGCGACGCCCTTGCCGCCCCTGAAGTGCAGCCAGACCGGCGCGACATGGCCGATAAAGGCCGCGAGCCCCGCGATCATGCCGCCTTCAGGCGTAAGCGATGCGCCGATCAGCGCCGCCGCCGTTCCCTTTAGCCCGTCGAGCAGCAGCGTCGCCGCCGCCAGATCCTTGCGACCAGTGCGCAACACATTTGTCGCGCCAATATTGCCCGAGCCGACCGAGCGAAGATCAATCGTGCCCGCCAGGCGCGTCAGCAGCAGGCCAAAAGGAATCGAGCCCAGCAAATAGCCGATCGCAAGGGCGAGGAGGTCGTAAATGATAGGGTTCATGCGCGAAAACGCGATACTTCTCGACAGCGAAAGGCGCGGGAATGCTAAAGGAGGCGCAATCACGCCGCAACAAGCGTTTTCGGCCGCAACTTTGCCTATTTCTTCAGGCCCTCACCTCCTGGCGGCGCCCTTCCAACAGGGGAGTCGCTTGCTCGACGCTCCATCGAAAGATGCGCTTCGCCTTTTTCCACGCGAGGCGCTAAGGAAGGCCAAACCAGGATCGTCATGACTGAGCAACGAAGGCCGCGTCCTAGAGCTTTCCGCCTTGAAGGCGACCAGACGGTCACCGCCAAGACGACGCCACAGGCCAAGACGACCCCGCAGGCCAAGTCGGCATCGGCGTCCGTCGAGGTGGTCGAAGCGGAATTCGACGTTTTCGCCCGCGAGGCGGCGGAGTTCGCCGACGGCATGACCGGAGATGAGGCGGCTGTTGAAGCGGCGCAGGCGGACGGCATGTTGCGCCGCTACGTCTTCTCCTGGGGCAGCGTCTTTTTGTCGGCTGTCTCCGGACTGATCTCGCTGGCGCTCTCGGTGTGGATCTGGAGCTTCATCGAAGACCTGTTCCGCCGCTCGGCTATTCTCGGGATGGTGGGATTAAGCCTTGCGGGTCTCGCCGCCGTCGCTGCGATCATCTTCATCGGGCGCGAATTTCGCGCGATGGGCCGGCAGAATCGTATCGCCAAGCTGCATGCGGCGCTGGCCGAGGCGCATAAAAGCGATGATCGGAAGGCGGCACGCGAGCACGTCGGCGAACTCTGCAACCTTTACGACGATCGTCCCGACACCGGCCCGGCGCGCGCGCGGGTTAAGGACTATCTGAAGCAGATCATCGACGGACGCGATTTGATCGCCCTTGCCGAGCGCAATCTCGTCGCGCCGCTCGACGAAGTGGCGCGGCGCGAGATCGCCGGCGCCGCCAAGCGCGTCTCCGTCGTGACGGCGATCAGTCCGCGCGCGCTCCTCGACGTTCTTTTCGTCGTCGGCCAGGCGATCGTGCTGATGCGGCGAATCGCGGAGATTTATGGCGGCCGACCGGGGCTGTTCGGCTTCTTCAAGCTCGCACGCTCGGTCGGCGCGCATCTTGCGATCACCGGCGGCATGGCGGTCGGCGATTCTCTGCTTCAACAGGCGCTCGGCCATGGGATCGCCGCCCGCGTTTCCGCGAAGCTTGGCGAAGGCGTGTTAAACGGGCTTCTCACCGCGCGAGTCGGCCTTTCCGCCATGGCCGTCTGCCGCCCGACGCCGTTCATCGCCGAGAAACAGCCGGGCGTCAGCGACGTCGCGCCCTTCCTTTTTCGCAGCGACAAAACCAAGAGCTGATCATCATTGAAATCAAAGAGCCTCAAGATCACCACCTGGAACATCAATTCTGTGCGACTGCGGCTGCCGCTCGTCGCGGAGTTTCTCAAGAACCGGGCCCCGGACGTGCTCTGCCTGCAGGAGACGAAATGCCGGGACGCGGAATTCCCGATGAAGGACTTGCACGCGCTCGGTTACGAACATATCGCGATCAACGGCCAGAAGGGCTACCACGGCGTCGCCGTGATATCGAAACGTCCGTTGCGGTTTGTCGAGAAGCGCAACTTCTGTGAAAAGGGCGACGCGCGCCATATTTGCGTTGAACTCGACTCTGCAGGCGGCCCGATCCTGCTGCATAATTTCTATGTGCCTGCGGGCGGCGACGAACCGGACGTCGACATCAATCCGAAATTTCAGCACAAGCTCGATTTCCTTGACGAAATGCGCGACTGGATTGTCGCCGAGGGCGTTTCACGCGGACGCGTGGCGCTGGTCGGTGATCTAAATGTCGCGCCGCTCGAGCACGATGTCTGGAGCCACAAGGCGCTGCTGAAAGTGGTGAGTCACACGCCCGTGGAAATAGAAAAGCTTACTGGAGTTTTTCAGGCCGGTTCGTGGATCGACGCGATGCGGCATTTCGTGCCGGCGGAGGAAAAGCTTTATACTTGGTGGAGCTATCGCGCCGCCGATTGGCAGGCGTCGAACCGGGGGCGCCGGCTCGATCATATTCTGGTGAGCGAAGCGCTAGCAGGCGGTCTCCAACGTCTTGACGTGCTGCGCGAGGCGCGCAGCTGGACCAGGCCGTCTGACCACGTGCCGGTGACGATCGAGCTATCAGGCTGAGTGCGTAACCAGGATCGGGAGGCGAGACGGCGGCATGATCGCGCGCGATCTGATGAACAGCGAATTTCCTTATGTCACGGCGGATGCAGACCTCGACTACGTCGCGAAGCTTCTCGCTGACTGTGGGCTTGGCGCCGTGCCGGTCGTCGACGACGACCTGTCGCCGATCGGCATCGTAACGCGCAGCAATCTCGAACAGCCGCGCATCCAACCCCTGCCCGACCTGGGCGCCATTCCGGCATTTCTCCTGCGCGACAGGCCGAAACCCATCTTTCACGCCAACGGACGCGCGCTGCGCGAAGTAATGACGTCTCCGGCGATCTCAATTTCCGACGTCGCCAAAATTCCCGACATTGCGCGGATTATGGAGAGCCACAGCCTCAAACGAATCCCGGTCGTCGAAGGCCATAAAATCATCGGCCTCCTACTCCGCAAAGAAGTCACGGAGGCGATGAAAGGCGGCTTTCCCGCCATGGCGCTGGAAGCGCATCGGCGTCGTCCGCTCATCTCGATTTCACAGCAAAACAGCGACCGCTGCGCCGTGGCGACAGCTTCGGAATTTCGTGAACTCGTGGCGTCTCATGAGCGCCAACTCGAACTGGAGCGCACCGAGCATCGGCGTATGGCGACGGAACTGCGCGATCAACGCATCCGCGAACTCGCATGTCAGCGACTGACCGAGGCTCAGTGGCGGTCGATGCTGGAACAGGCGCGGCGCAGCGCAGCCGCCGGGCTCACCGAACATTTGCTTATCCGCTTTCCGTCGCAGCTTTGCGTGGACGGCGGTCGCGCGATCAACGCGCCCGACCTGAAATGGCCGACGACTCTGCGCGGCGAGCCGGCCGACGTTTACCGGCGATGGCGCAACGAACTTCACCCTCGCGGCTTTCGCATCGCGGCGCAAATCATCGATTTTCCAGAAGGCATGCCCGGCGACGCGGCGCTGTTCCTGATGTGGAGCGCGGCCCGCAATTGAGCGCGGTTATGCGCCGCGCACGCCAGTTTCGGCGCGCAGAGCCGCGAGCGAAGGATATCGCTGCGAGCGGCCGTCGGTCTGCACTTCTACCGAACCGTCGGAATACATCACATAGACCGACCCGCCGGCGCTGTAACGGTCGACTTCGACGGGCGGCTTTGCCGGCGCCCGCGCGGCGGCCGACTCCCGGTCCGTCGACGGCGCGCGCTCGATCGACTCTTCCGCCGCCGGCGATTTTTTCTGAACGCTCGCTTGCGTCGCCGGCGCATGATCGGCGATGCGGCCCAGCATGCCAATCACGCGCCCAAGCGCGATTGTGACCACGCCGCCCGACACCGCCGTCGCGCCGCCGATGAACAGGCTCCAACCGCGCTCGAGCTGAATGTAGTCCCAGCCTGTCCACATGCCATAGAGGCCGGCGGACGCAAGCACGAGCCCAAGGAAGGCGACGCCTAGGCCGTGACGTTTCATCGTCATCCTTCAGGTTTTTGTTCGGCCGGCAAACTATCACAAGCCGAGCTCTTCGCCACAATCCACGATGAACGTCGAATATTACAAGAAATAATGTCATCATAATACTTATCGACGAGAAAACATTCCGCCATCATCGATGAACAAAAAAACATATATATATGTGTGTTAATTGCTATTACATCAAGATATAGCGTTACAGGAATTCCAACGCGTGACGCTGTTAAAACTTTAAAACATTTAATTTCAATAAGTTAAAATTATTCATAAGATGTGTCAAGATGACGCATGGTAATTTCATCGGCCAATACAAACCTCATCGCCACAGGCGCCGACGCGCACGCGGCGGGGGAAGCATCCGGCATGGGCCGGAAAAACGTCGGCGATCGTGGGGAGAATCTAAATGGCGAGAGTAACTGGGATGCGCGGCCTGTTCGCCGGCGCGGTGATTGCGGCCGCGGCGTGTTTTGCCGCGCCGATGAGCGCCTTCGCGCATGGCGGCGTGGCGCTCGAGCAAGATGAATGCGTGCTGCGGATCGGTCCGAACTCCATGCATTTCATCGGCTATCAGCGCTCGGGAGAAGAGGCGGAGTTTTGCGAGGACATCGCTAATACCGGGCCGACCGTGATCGCGCTCACCCCGGTTTCGCCTGACCTGCGCGACATGGCGGTTGGCATCCGCATCGTCAAAGACGTCGGCGAAGAAAAGGAAAAGGCCAACCTCGACGCGATCACCGTCGCCTACATTGCGCCGAAGGTCTATCGCAACGGCGCCATGACCTTTGAGCACGACTTCAAACAGGCCGGACATTATGTAGGAATCGTCACAGTGCGCGACGATCTCGGCAATGAATGGGTGTCGCGCTTTCCGTTCTCTGTAGGCCTCTACACCTTCTGGGGAATGTTCGAATATATCCTCTATGGCGTCGGCTTCTTTTCGCTGGTCGGACTGCTGTGGTGGGCGCTGCGCGCCGGCGCCAAAAAGAAAGCGCAAACGGGCGACGCAATCGCCTAAAGAAGCGGCCCAAAGATTGCTGCATGGCTCGGTCGTCGCCGAGCCATGCTTTTTTTATCGCCAAAAAAGCTAACATAGCGGCGCCGTCGGCGATCGCGCGATATTGCCGCTCGTCGCGCAGGGGTTTAGTTAACGCTTGCAGCTGAGGCTGACAGTCTATGCTCGGCTAACTTATTCGGGAGAGAATTATGTCCTTCACTCTGGAAGATCTGCCCTATCCCTACGACGCTCTGCAGCCTTATCTTTCGCGCGAGTCCTTCGAGTATCATCACGACAAGCATCACGCGACCTATGTCACGAACGCCAATAATTTGATCAAAGGCACGGAATATGAGGGCAAGCCGATCGAGGAAGTGATCGTCACCGCCCATAATCGCAACACGCCGATCTTCAATAACGTCGCCCAGCACTACAACCATCACCACTATTGGAAGTGGTTGAAGCCGAACGGCGGCGGCGCCATTCCCGGCAAGGTCGAGAAGGCGATCGTCGACTCCTTCGGTTCAGTCGATAAATTCCGCGAAGACTTCCAGAAGGAGGGACTGGCGCAATTTGGCTCCGGCTGGGTGTGGCTCGAAGCGAAGGACGGAAAAGTCGCCATCCGCAAGACGCCGAACGCCGAGAATCCGCTGATCCATGGCGCGGCGCCTATCCTTGTCGCTGACGTCTGGGAGCATTCTTATTACATCGACTATCGCAATCGCCGCGCCGACTATCTCAAGGCGTTTCTCGATCATCTCGTCAATTGGGAGCATGTCGAGGAAATGTTCGACGCTGCGACGTAGCGCGACTTCTTTTCCGCTCTTCGCGCGGCTCGCCATAGAGCGCGGCTCGCGAAAAAGTGGACGCCGGTTTTTCGCGCAAAGCGCGCTCTAAACTTTAGGAATCGATCACGTCATCTGCGTTTAGGCGATTCCGCCTAAACGCAGCGTGATCTAGGGCCTGTCATCAATTGAGCCAGACGATAGCTGCGGAGAGGTGGATCGCGGCGAGAAAATTTCGAGCGGTTTTGTCGTAGCGCGTTGCGATGGCCCGAAATTGCTTGAGCTTGCAAAAGAA
>NZ_JBFWVN010000097.1:0-7053 GCF_050246715.1 Methylocystis sp. | reverse complement strand
AGCGTTTGCGAAGATCGTCGGAAAGCGCCATTCCCGCCGCCTCCTTCCCGCGGCAGGAATTATGAATCAGACTTCACCCGATTCGTGAATCTTAAATCGATTCAGATCGTTCGGAGCCCGCTCTAGTCAGCCGCTCGCGCTGCGAGTGGAGGCCAAATTCCCAAAGCGCGCCGAGCAAATCAAGCAATTGCGCCGCCCTACCGCAAACCCCGCCTCAATTCGCATTTGCCCTTAGGAACGCTAACTTAAATGTCGCTCCTCCGCCGGGCGTCTCTTCGACCCAGATGCGTCCGCCCTGCAGCTCCATCAGCTGCCTCGCGATCGCGAGGCCAAGGCCCGTTCCTGGCGTCGTTTCGCGCTTGCGCCAGAAAGCTTCGAATATGGCCTCACGATCGGAGGCGGCGACGCCTTCCCCATGATCCAGGACTTCGACAGCGGCGTCAGGAGCAACGCGGACGATCACCGTTCCATTTTCCGGTTCCGCGCGCAGCGCGTTTTCGATCAGATTGCGCAGTACGGATTCGAGAGCGAATCGGCTCCCTTGCACATATACTTCCGTATCCGGACCCTCGAATATGATCTGCCGCCTGCGCTTGATCGCCAGCAGCGCAATGTCTGCGACCGTGGAGCTGGCGACTTCCGTAAGATTGACCCGCTCTTGCACATCGGCCCGATATTCGTTCAAACGCGCCGTCGATAACATCTGCTCGACGATGGCGTGAATGCGCCGCGCGTCGGATTCGAGATCGGTCAGGAAGCTCGGCTCTTTTGGCGCATCGATACGCGCGGTGAGAATCGCGACCGGCGTACGCAATTCATGCGCGGCGTTAGCGGTGAAACGACGCTGCTGCGCGACGCCTTCATCGAGCCGCGCCAGCGCGCCGTTCACGGCCTCAACCAGAGGAAAGATTTCGGTCGATACATCACCCGTGTCGAGTCTCTGATAGAGCGAATTCATGTCGATGCGGGAGGCCTGCAAGGCGACCCGCTTCAGCGGATTGAGCCCCCAGTGCACGGCAACCCAAGTAACCGTCGCGGACACCATGACCGCCACGACCAAGTACGGAATTAAAAAGCGCGTTACGTCCAGCGCGGCGTCAAAGACGTCGCTCCAGCGAAACTTTTGCCCGTAAACAGCGATGTGAAGCCGGCCGAAGGGCGTTCTTCGGGGGTCCATGAGACCGCTTCGCACGGTGCTGGGATCGCCCGGTTGAACGAAATGCACATGGCCTGGGTTTATTTCAATGAGCGACTGCAAAACAGGCAGAAAATCCGGAGAGGAGCCGGCGATCGGCTTTCTAAGCGGACTCCGAAAGGCCGCAAATTTCATCGCGGGCGCACGTTTCATCTCTTCGAGCAAGTCCGCTGTCGGCCTTATTTCGAGCTCGCCTCTTTCGTTCAGCGTCAGCGAGTCGATGACCTGCTTTGTGGCGCGAATGGAAGAAAGCTCATCGAGCGACGAAACAAACCCTTCAAAACCCATGTGGCCGAGGCCGATCGTTACAAACCACGCGATCGCAAAGGCGAATATTTGGGCGACGACAAGAGTGGCGATGATTCGCAACTTAAGGGAATGTCGTCTCAATCAAACGACTCCGCCAAAATATAGCCGACGCCCCTGACCGGATGAATCGTCACGCCCGATTCCAATGCGAGCAAGCGTCGGCGCAATCGCGAGACAAGCGCTTCCAGCGCGTTGGCGTGCACGTTTTCCGCCAGCCCGTAGATTTCGCCGATCAGCGCGCCGCGCGTCGTAACTCGATTGAGGCGTCTCGCCAGAGCTTCAAGCAGGGCCAATTCCTGCTTGTGCAACGCGATTGGGCGTCCCTGAACGCATACGTCACGAGTCTGCGGATCGAAAGTTAGCGCGCCGATCGCGATCGGCGGCTGAACATCGCCGCCCGGACGCCTCAGGCAGGCGCGAATGCGCGCGATCAGCTCCGGCCCTCGAAATGGCTTCGTCAGATAATCATCGGCGCCATAATCGAGCCCTTTAACCAAGTCCTCGATTGCGTCCCGCGCCGTCAGCATAACGACGCGAATTCCAGGATTGCACCTGCGCACCGAGGAAACCAACGTCATGCCGTCGCCATCCGGCAATCGTCGATCCAGGAGCACGAGATCGTAAGGGATCTGCCGAACGACCTCCATCGCTTCGGAAAGCGTTCCGACATGATCGACGCCGAATCCCGCGTTCGACACAAGCGATGAGACAAGCCTGGCCATCTCCGGCTCGTCCTCGACTAAGAGGATGCGCATGGTCCGCCGCTCCGTCCGTCGGAACTCGCCCGCGCATTCCGACGAAACTTCTTCGAAGCAGTATCCGCGGAAGGTGTTGCTGTAAAGCCACAGCCCCAAGTATATTAGCCAGTATCCGGCAATATCAGGATCATGTCAGCGACGCCCGTTAGATTGTTCGAATGACCATAGGGAGCCGGCGTTCGGCTGGCCATGGTCGAAGCCGGGGCGGACGGGGGCAGATGCGGGGAAGGGGGACGCGCAGGCCAGTATCGAATCTGCGCGCTTCGCGGATCGTGCTCGCCGCCGCGATCGCGCTGGCGATCGTCCTGCAGATTTTCGCCGTCTCCGGTCACGCGCATTTCGCGGTCCGAAACCTCGACTCGGCCGCAGAATTCGCTGTCGCGGGCGAAGCTCCCTGCCTCGCGACCGAGCGGGACGCGGACAAGCTTCCCGGCCCGGCCCACGGCAAGCATCCCGCCTGTTGCCTTTATTGCGCCGAGCGATCTCTCCATGAGTCGTGGCTCGGCGTTATCACGACGCCTGACGTAGCGATCCAATCGCCGGCGAACCCGATCGCCCTTGATTCTCGCCGCATCTCCAACGACCGCATTCAACCGCCTCTCGGCTGGACAAGCTCCTGGTCGTCGCGCGCGCCGCCTTCCTTCTCCTGAACGATCCCCGGCCGGATTCGGCCGAGTTCATTCCTAAACGATCATGCGGCCGGCGGAGCCGCATCAGGAGAATGTCATGTTTCGTTCGGTCCTTTCGCGCGGCGTGTCAGCCGGCGTGTTGACTGTCATATTCGCTTCGTCATCGACCTACGCGCAACAGTCGCTTCCAACCATCAATGTCGGCGGCGCGCGAAGCCCTGTGCGCCCTACTCAAACAACTAGCGCACCGTCGACCGCCACGCAGCCTTCCTCGACCGGCTCTTCTCGCCCCGGAGAGCCCAAGACGCCGGAAGAGCGCTATGTCGTACGCAGCGCGACGACGAGCGGAAAGATCAACGTGCCGATCAGACAAATGCCGGTTTCGGTTGCAGTCGTGCCAAGACAGGCGATCGTCGATCAAAATATCACGCGCGCCCAGGACGCGGTTGAAAACGTTTCCGGCGTGCGGGTGATCTCCAACGACGTGCAGGGCCAGGCGTTCATTATTCGCGGATTTCGCGCGTTCGCGACATATAGAAATTTCCTGTCGTTCAGCGGCCCCGGCAGTCCCATGATCACGGACACCGCCAATGTCGAGCGCATTGAAGTGCTCAAAGGCCCGTCCTCGATTCTCTATGGGCGCACCGAACCAGGAGGTCTCGTCAACATCATCACCAAGCAGCCGCTCGATTACGCGCGTCACGTCGTCAGCCAAGAGTTCGGCTCCTTTGCATTTTACCGAACGCAATGGGATTCCTCCGCGCCGATCAAGGAAGTTCCCGGGCTCGCTTACCGCTTTACAGGCGCCTATCAAAACGCCGGCTCCTTTTTGAACTTTCAGGGCGGACGCCGACTCATCGTCGCGCCGGTCGTCAGATATAGTCCGAGCAATCGGACCGAAATCACATTTGACGCGGAATATTTGAACAACGCGGCGCAGGTCAATTATGGCGTCCCGGTCTGGCCGTTCGCCTACGGATCGACGCCCGCTCCGATCCCTCTTAGCCGCACCTTCCAGGAACCAAACGATCCGCGAGACTCCACCGGGCAATATGTCCTGAGCTACAACATTCGACAGAACCTGAATGAAAATTGGAAAGTAACGAACAGGTTCTTGTATTTGCACAATTGGTATGGCCTGCAGGGGATACAGCCGCTGTCTGGCGCCGCAAACGGCGTGACGGTGAACAGAAAATTCGATTACCAGGCTGATGAGGCGCATGTTTATTCGACAAACATCGACCTCGAAGGCAAGCTCGACATCATAGGAACGCACCATACGTTCCTGATGGGTCTAGACTATCTCAACCGATATTTCGAGTATTACAAGGGCACATCGACGGTTCCCAAATTCCCGATCAACATGTTTTTCCCGATCTACGGGACGGTGCCCTCCTTCGCATATGAATTCGGCGTCGCGGGCCTAACCAATAAGGCGCATCAGTCGACGCTGTTTCGGCAGAAGGGGCTCTATATTCAGGATCACATCAATATGTTCGACGATCGTCTGCATGTGTTGCTCGGCGCGCGCTACGACGTCGCCGACGTCGTGCAGGGGTTTTCGCGTAGCGCCGGCGGCAACACCAGCGCGAACCAGGCGGCGGCTAATTTCGCACGACTTAGCGCGGTCGATCGCATCGATACCGGATGGAGCCCTCGAGTCGGCGCCGTATTCGATGTGACGAAGGAAGTGAGCGTCTACGCGCATTATGCGCGATCGTTCGGCGCCAACAATGGGCTCAATTCCAGGCAGCAGCCATTTCCGCCGCAGAGAGGCATGGAGTGGGAGGTCGGTCTGAAGGCGAGACTGCTGAATGACGTCCTGGCCACGCTCGCCTTTTATCAACTCACGAGATCGAATCTCACGACGCGCGATTTTGCGTCGCCCGATCCAACGGCGCTGAAGCTTGCAGGCCTCCAGCGCAGCCGGGGAATTGAACTGGACGTCATCGGAACCGTGACCGAGCGCATGGCCATCATCGCCAATTACGCCTATACCGACGCAAAGGTGATCGCCGACAATTGGAGAAATCCGCTGAACCCCTATGGCAGCGGCCTGCTCTATGATCACCTCGACAATGTCCCGCGCCATTCCGGCAAAATCTGGCTGACCTATGATTTCGGCGAGAACGGGCTTGGCTGGCGGGTTGGCGGCGGCGTGACGGCTGCGACCCATGCGTGGGGCGACATTCAGAACACCTTCGTGTTGCCTGGCTGGGCGCGGCTCGATGGCTTTGCCTCATACACGCATCTGATCGATGGACATAAGCTGACGGCCCAACTCAATCTGCGCAACATCAACAATGCGCAATACTTCAATTCGTCGGACGGGCAATGGAACAACCCGCCACGCTTGGCTTTGTTCGCAGCCCAGCCCTTTACCGCGGTGGGGACAGTGCGATTCGAATGGTGAGAGTGCGGCGCTCTTCCGGCGGGGAGAGCAAGATTGGAGGCCTTCGATGAGCGTTCGCGGGTTCTGGGGATGGCTGCATCGCTGGGCTGGGCTCACGACTGCCGGATTTCTGATCCTCGTGGGGCTGACCGGCAGCCTTCTAGCGTTCCTGCCTGAAATCAATCACTCGCTCACGCCCGAACTTTATCCTGGACCACATGGACCGGAGCTAGAAGCCCCAACGCTTGTGCGGCATGCCGAAAAATTGATTCCGGATGCAAAGGCCACGGCCGTGTACTTCGGTTGGCCTGGAATGGCGATGGTGCGCATGGAAAGGCGACCCGGTTCTCCGCCGATTGACTTCAACTATCTGCATCTCGACGCTGTAACCGGCGTTGAACTGGGACGCGTGAATCGCGGGGCGCTTCCTCGCGCGTTGGGCGAGCTCATGCCGTTTATCTATACGCTGCACTACAATCTCGCGGCAGGAGAGATTGGCGGCTGGATTCTTGGGATCGTGGCGCTCGTCTGGACAATCGATTGCTTCATTGCGTTCTACTTGACGCTACCGCTTCCGAACCGAAACGGCGCCGAAAATTTTCTAAGCCGATGGAAACCGGCCTGGCGCATAAAATGGCGGGCTTCCGCTTACAGGATCAATTTCGACCTTCATCGCGCTGGCGGCCTTTGGCTGTGGGGCATTCTGCTGATCTTCGCCTGGTCCAGCGTCTCGTTCAATCTGAATGGATTCTATACGAGCGCGACTCGTCTATTCTTCGACATCGAACAGGGAATTTGGAGTTCGCCCACGAGGCCCGCGATCAGAGACGGTCGCGAGCCGCTCGACTGGGAGCAGGCATATGCGACCGGAACCGAACTTATGGAGGGGCAAGCTCAAGCGCATGGCTTTTCGATCGAACGGCCGGTCGCGTTCTATTTTATTCGCAGTAAGGGCGCTTATGAATATCGCGTTCGGTCGAGCCTGGATATCGCGAGCAGAATCGCGGCGACGTCGATTGCGTTCGACGCCTATACCGGCGAATTCATCATGTTGAATTTGCCGACCGGCTGGAAAAGCGGCAACACCCTCACCACCTGGCTTCGCGCGTTGCATACGGCGAATGTGTTCGGCGTACCCTACAAGATTTTCGTAAGTCTCGTTGGTCTAACAATCGCAATGTTGTCCGTCACCGGCGTTTACATCTGGTGGAGGAAGCGTTCGGCGCGGCGGGCGCATGTGCATCGGACGGCGCCGCAGCCTGCGCCGGCGGAGTGAGCGCCCGCGCGATTTGAGCCCGCATGGATTTGCTTATTGCTCGAGCGACAAATGGGTTGCGATCAGGCCTAACGGCGCAATTTCATCCAAAATCTGCGTCGCGCGCCGCGGCTCGTCATTCTCGACGTCTTCGACGTCGGCGACACGGTCAGCCCGATGCGCCGCGTCGCGATCGCGGGACATGGCGTTGCCTCGGGCTTCATTGCGCCGTTCGCGCATTGCTCGCCAACAATAGCGACGCGCCCGCGACGTCACATGATGGGCCGATCGCCGCTGACGCGAGTCGCTCGAAGTTTTGGCGGTGGGTCAGTTCGAAATTACAGAAACCCTACGACCTACGCTTTCCAGGAAGAGGCTCGCTAAGCAGGGTAAGCGTGATCTTATGACCAGGGGTGGCTAAGCGGCGACGGCGTGAGGCGCGGCTTTCTCCCATTTCCAAGGGAGCAGTTCGTCGAGCTTTGAGATCGGGTGATCGGCGATGCGGGCGATGACAT
>NZ_JBFWVN010000096.1:0-7082 GCF_050246715.1 Methylocystis sp. | reverse complement strand
CTTCGCCAAACTCAAGGATTGGCGGCGCATCGCCACCCGCTATGACCGTTGCGCGCACGCCTTCTTCTCGGCAATCTGTATCGCCGCAGCCGTCGCCTTCTTCCTCAATCAATGAGTCCTGAGCCTAAAGAATTTCGGCCAAACGCCTGGCTATCACTATTCGACATGGCTTAACGGAGAAGTCCTTCCAGTCGAAGCCGTGCCCTTTCCAAAAGACGCCAAGCCCCTCTCGGACCGAGTAAACTCGCCATTATCGGCCCTAATGCAGAAACTCGGCTCATTACGGAGCCAACGCTGATAAGTGCGGATGAGATTGAATCAATCCGGAAAAAGAAGAAAGCAATATTTGTTTGGGGCGGAGTTGATTACGTCGACGCGTTCGATCAACCACGCTATTTTATTTTTAGAATGAGAATGACTGGTAGCGAGCAAAACGCGGGCGGCTGGCCATTAACTCCCCACCCACTCGGTTATGAAGCCAATTAGAATTACTATACACAAAGGAGACTGAGAAGAAGCCAACCCCAATCAAAATGACCAAACCCGTCCGCATAGAAGAAAGCTGGCGCAAACGTCTCGCGCGCGAATTCGAGCGGCGGAATTTTGCTGAGCTTCGGGAATTTGGCCGCGGCGAATTTGCACGCCGATGACGAACTCTGCGAGCGATCCCGCCTGGCGCCCATTGCAGGATTAGTGTCGATCGCGGCTCAGCGCGCTCGGGAGCGACGTCACCCCGCCTGTTTTTCCAAGATGACGCAAAAGTCCAATTGTCCAAGGCGGGTATTGAACACCCTGATCGGCTTCAAGCTTGTGTAGTTCAAATCATAGAGACTCTCCAAAATGTGGAGGAGCGAACAAGGCGTAAAGCGCCAGGCGTGAACGTCGATGTAAGCGCCATTGGCGGTTGCGAGTTCCTTTTCGGCTGCACGGATCAGGCGCTCCCTCTTGCTTTCATAATCTGCGTCCCAATGGTCTCCGACCCAATGTCGGAGAGGATCATTGTGCGACACGTAAGCGCGGTGCTCGATGATCGCCTGAACGCTGTGTCGCGCGCGCTTTTCCTTATGAGCCTGTTCGATCTCGTCGAGCGCCGTTTCCGAAAAAGCGCAATCGAAACAATACCGCTTGTCGGGCGCGATGAGATAATATTTGCCTGAGCGGTCGAGCAGATCCTCGACCTGATTGAGGTGCCGGATCAAATCCGGCTGATGCTCGATGCAGTGCGAGCTGAACGCGCAGGAGAATTTCTCCGTCACCACAGACAAATCCCCCTCGCTCGACACATAGTGGATGTGTGGCGTCACGCTTTGGACATAACCGACGCCGGCGGCGCGTCGCGATAATTCGACGGAGTCGCATAAGTCGAAATATTTGACGTTCTCTCCCGTGATGGTCGGATTTGTAAAGGGACCGATTTCAAGCACGCTTTCTTCGGCGGCGACCAGCTCAATGAACTCTTTCTTGCTCGCGCGCCGGCTTCCCAGTCTTCCTTCGCGCTGCCCGAATTTGATGAAGTGCCGGAAGAGAGCGCTGTCCGAGTAAGCCGCGAGCTCAGGATTGCCGCTACGATAGAATTGCGGATCAAATTCGATTTTTCGTTCGTAGCGTCCGATCTTCAGTTGAAGCGACTCCGGGACAATTCGCCGGTAGACCCTTCTCGCGACGCGACTGAGCGTTTGAAATCTGACCACCACGTCGTAACCTTAGTCTCGACATCGGCGCGCCGCCACCCCCTTGCCACGCCCACGCAAAGGAGGGTTTCGGCGCGATAACCCTGCCATTTGAACGTCGCACCGGCTGAATGCAAGCCATGATGTGAAGCGCCATGACCAAACCCGTCCGCATCGAAGACAGCTGGAAGAAGCATCTGGCTCGGGAATTCGAACAGTCCTATTTCGCCGAGCTGCGCGAATTCGTCCGCGGCGAATATGCCGCGCGCAGAATCTATCCGCCCGCGTCGCAAATTTTTCGCGCCTTCGATGAATGTCCGTTCGATCAGGTGAAGGTCGTCATTCTCGGGCAAGACCCCTATCACGGCGCCGGACAGGCGAACGGGCTCTGCTTCGCGGTCGGCGCCAATACCCCGCCGCCGCCTTCGCTTCAAAACATTTTCAAGGAAATCGAAGCCGATCTCGGCCACAAGGTCTCGCGCGATCCCGATCTTTCGCGCTGGGCGCGTCAGGGGGTGTTGCTCTTAAACGCCACGCTCACCGTGCGTGAGAACGCCGCCGGCTCCCACCAGAACAAGGGCTGGGAGCAATTCACCGACGCCGCCATTCATGCGCTGTCGCGCGAACGCGAGGGCGTGGTCTTCATGCTCTGGGGCTCTTACGCGCGCCGCAAGGGCGCAGGAATCGACCGGCGCAAACATCTGGTGCTCGAATGCGCGCATCCATCGCCGCTTTCGGCCCACAATGGCTTTTTCGGCTGCAAGCATTTTTCAAAGGCGAATGATTATCTGATCGCGCACGGGCAAACGCCGATCGATTGGTGAGCCGCAAAATCGTCGGGTGCCCTCAGCCGAACATGTCGACTGGCATTCGCAGGTTTTGTCAGACGCCCATCGCCTTTGCCGCCGCTTCATGAATCTTGACCAGTTCTTCGTCCGTCTGCGCGACGCGCGCAAAGTACGGCCGCGTTTTGACGCGCTCGACATAGGCGGCAATTTGCACAGATTCCGGCACGAGGCCGAAGCCGACCGTCCAGCGTAACGCCGTACCCCAAAGAATGTCGGCGGCGGTGAAACGCTCGCCGAAAAGATAGGGGCCTCCCGCCAGCTGCGCGTTGATCAGCGCCATGACGCCGTCGAAATCGCCATAGGAGCTTCGGCTCGCTGGCGCCGGCTCGCGATTCAAAGATCGATCGGTGACCGCTGGCTCGAACGCCGATCCATAAAACACGAGCCAGCGCAGATAAGGCCCGCGCAAAGGGTCGCCGATCGGCGGTGCGAGCCCTTTCTGCGGGAAGGCGTCGGCAAGATAGATGAATATCGCGCCGAGCTCAGTTACAAGCGCGCCATTGTGCACGATCGCCGGCACTTTGCCGAGCGGATTGACGGCGAGATATTCCGGCCGGCGTTGTTCGCCCAGCTGAAAGTTCAAGACGCGCAGCTCATAGCAAACGTCAAGCTCCTCAAGCAGAATCAGCACGCCCGAGGCCCGCGTGCGCGGCGCGTGATAAAAGATCAGACTGTCGTCTTTCATTGACGCACTCTGCGTGAGCGTTACGGCACAAACAATAGAAAAATATATGTCGCGAAAACGACGAGATGCACGAGGCCGGTCAGGAGATTGGTTCGGCCAGCCCCAAAGCTCACCACGCTGAGCAGCAATGTGAGCAGCAATAGCATGGCGTCGCGCTTATCAAGGCCGAACATGATCTCCCGATCCGTCACCAGGCTCATGATCGCCACGGCCGGAACCGTAAGCCCGATCGTCGCGACGACCGAGCCAAGCGCGCCATTGAGGCTCGTCTGCAGCGCGTTGCGCGTCGCCGCGCGGATCGAGTTCATCGATTCCGGGAGCAGGACCAGCATCGCCACGGCCGCGCCGGTCACTCTGTTCACGTCATCGACGCCGAGCCAACGAAGCGCCTCTTCAAGACCGGGAACGACCCGTTCCGCCAGCAGCGAGACGCCAAGCAGACTGGCGCCAAGTCCCACAACCGCGAGAGTCGTCATGACGCACGACGGCTTCGCCAGGCCGTGGCCCTCGGCGGCGACATGCACGTCGATAAAATAGGATCGGTGCCGCACCGTCTGAATGAAGAGAAACGCGCTGTAGAGCAGCACCGATAGAATGCTGACGAAAATCAGCTGACTTGTGGAAAGAGTCGGTCCGTAGCTTGACGTGGTGTAATCGGGCAGGATGAGCGTGAGAACCGAAAGAGCGATGAGGATGGCGAGATAGGCGCTGGTCGCCATTGGTTGGAGTTCCTGCTCATGGTGACGAAAGCCGCCGAACAGCAGGCAGAGGCCGACAAGACCGTTGCAGACGATCATAATTGCGGAGAAGACCGCTTCGCGCGCTTCGGTCGGGTCTTCGTGACCATGTTCAATCATCGAGGCCATGATCGCGACTTCGATAATGGTCACGGCGATGGTTAGGAGGAGAGTGCCGAAGGGCTCGCCCGTCTTGGCGCCAAGAATTTCAGCATGTCGCAGAGCAGAGAAGACGGCGCCGATCAACAATATCGCAGCAAGAGTTGGCGGAACGAAATCAATCGACGCCGGAATCTGCGCTATCCAGCGCTCGCCGAGCATAAAGGCGGCGGCCAGCCCAAGCGCCAGCGCCGGAAAAAGGACCGAGCCAACGGTGACCCTCGCCGCCTGCATACCGCCCCCATGTCGTCGCAGCCCAAGCTTTGCCGGACTTTGGCGAGACGGTCCCGCGAGCGCAAGCTGAGAACCCGCGAAAAGGCTGGGCAGGTTGAGATTCTGCACAGCTCTTTGCTTCGCCCGCCCGCATCGAGCGACTCTTTCCTTCGCCGCATACGGCGAATAGATCTAGGTCGATGACGTCCCAGTTTACAAATCCGCGCGATCTTCCGCCCGAGGACGATGCCTTTGACGCGGCCGAGCCGCTTGCGGAGGCGGAACCCTGCGACGAGTCGGTCGACGCGCCACAGACTCCCGAAAGCGTCAAGCGCGGCGTCGAAGTCATCAGGAAGCATTGGCGTCATGCGCCCAACGGTCCAGGCGTCTATCGCATGATCGCCGAAAACGGCGAAGTGCTTTACGTCGGCAAAGCGAAGAACGTGCGCAAGCGGGTCGCGAGCTATACGCGGCTCGCCGGTCACGTGAACCGAATCGCGCGGATGATCTCGGCGACCGCATCGATGGTGTTTATTTCGGTTGAGACCGAAACCGACGCGCTGCTGCTCGAAGCCAATCTCATCAAGCAGTTGAAGCCACGCTTCAACGTGCTGATGCGCGACGATAAATCCTTCCCCTACATTCTGATCGCCAAGGACCACGAAGCGCCGCAGATTTTGAAGCATCGGGGCGCCCGGGCGCGCAAGGGCGATTATTTTGGACCCTTCGCCAGCGTCTGGGCGGTCAATCGCGCGCTCAACGCGCTGGAGCGCGCCTTTCTCCTGAGGTCCTGCGCGCAAAGCTTCTATGACAATCGCACGCGTCCCTGCCTGCTCTATCAGATCAAGCGCTGCTCGGGCCCCTGCACCGGCGAAATCTCGATGGACGATTACGCCGAACTGGTGCGCGAGGCGCGCGATTTTCTGTCCGGCAAGAGTCGCAATGTGCGCGAGCAGCTGGCGCGCGAGATGACCGAAGCCGCCGAGCGGCTGGAGTTCGAGCGCGCCGCGCGGCTGCGCGACCGCATCTCGGCGCTCTCGGCGGTTCAGGGCGCGCAGGGCATCAATCCGCGCAGCGTCGAAGAAGCCGACGTTTTCGCCATCGCCAAAGACGCCGGTCGCTTCTGCATCGAGGCGTTTTTCTTTCGCGCCTATCAGAACTGGGGCAATCGCTCCTATTTCCCGCGCGCCGACGCGACGCTTTCCGAAGCGGAAGTCCTCGACGCCTTTTTAGCGCAGTTCTATCAGGAACATCCTTCGGCGCGCAGCGTCTTTCTTTCTCATCCGATCGAAGACGGCGCGATCTTAGAAGAGGCGTTGACCGCGCGGCTCGGCCGCCGCGTCGACGTGCTCGCGCCCCAGCGCGGCGAGAAGCGCGAGCTCGTCGACCACGCGCTCCACAATGCCCGTCAAGCGCTCGGCCGCAAGCTCGCCGAGGACGCGAGCCAGCAGCGCCTGCTCACCGCGCTCGGCCAAGCCTTCGGTCTTGCTTCGGCTCCACGACGCATCGAAGTTTACGACAATTCGCACATCGGCGGCGCGCAGGCGATCGGGGCGATGATCGTCGCCGGTCCTGCGGGATTTATGAAAGCCCACTACCGCACCTTCAACATCAAGAGCGCCGACATTACGCCCGGCGACGACTTCGGCATGATGCGCGAGACCCTGACGCGCCGATTCGCGCGACTGGCCAAGGACGGCGAAAAGGACCAGGACGCCGACGCCTTCCCCGCAAAGCCGGACCTCATTTTGATCGACGGCGGTCGCGGTCAATTCGAAGTCGCGCGGGACGTCTTGCGCGAACTCGGAGTTGAAGGCGTCACCGTCGCGTCGATCGCCAAGGGCGCGGACCGCAACGCCGGGCGCGAAACATTCTTCGTCGAAGGCCGGGAGCCGTTCCGCCTGCCGCCGCATGATCCGGCGCTCTATTTCATCCAGCGGCTGCGCGATGAAGCGCATCGTTTCGCGATCGGCACGCATCGCGCGCGGCGAAAAAAGGAATTCACCAAAAATCCGCTCGATGAGATCAACGGCGTCGGGCCGGCGCGCAAACGCGCGCTGCTGCTGGCGTTCGGCTCGGCGAAGGCGGTGTCGAGGGCGGCGCTGTCGGACCTCGAAAAAGTGCCCGGCGTCAATAAGGCGACGGCGCGGCTGGTCTATGAGCATTTCCAGCGCGAATAAATGTCCTAGAGCCGCGTCCTACTGTCCGCCGCAGGAAACGTCGCCTTCCTCGCAGGTCAGCTGATGCTGCAGCCGTTTCGTCTGCTGTTCGGTCAGATCGGCAAGACATTGCGCCGCGACCATGCTGTGAATGCTGCCGTCGATCGTCCCCAGCGTCTCGAAGGCGCATTGCGCGTCCCGATAGGCGATCCAGGATTTTTGCGCCTCGCGCAGTTTTGACTGGCCAGCCGCGCTGATCTTTTTCATCAGCTTGCCATAGACGGCGTTGAGTTTCGCGTCGGCCTGCTTGAAATTGTCGCCCTCGCACAGATTCATGTCGGTCTGCGTATTGAGACGGCTGCAATCTTTGGCCATCACCGAGCTCGACCAATGGGTCAGAACCACAAAGGCGGCGCCGATCGCCGACCATCGCAATAAAAATGTCTTCATGGACGAATTCTCTTCCTTGCCGCATCGCTATTCGAAACTAGGGCCTGTCATCAATTGAGGTATTGATCCTCACATAACCCTCCAGATTCCCAAGATTGGTTTTGCGTGATTCATAGGCGGTCGGCTGAATCGGAGGGGCCGACCGATGGCGCGTCGTCATT
>NZ_JBFWVN010000095.1:0-7143 GCF_050246715.1 Methylocystis sp. | reverse complement strand
CAGCGGCGCCGGATCAATTTGCAAGCAAACAGCATCCCGCGCAGCGAAAACCTGCGGAAACGATTACTTCCGCAGGTCTCAAAACTTCGTCACGTCAACGCCTTGCGAGTTCTTCACGGATGACTGCTTTAGCAGCCACCTCCGTCCTCGCGGCAGATCTTCCTCACTACAAGGCGCCTTATCTTCCGCCCCCTCCGCCTCCGCCTATGTGGACAGGCTTCTATGTCGGTCTGAACGCGGGCGGCGCGTGGAGTTCCAGCAACTCCGTGACCACTTCCGGCTTTCCCCTGCTGAATCCCCCGGTCGGAGTGAATATGCCCGTCCAACCTGGCAACAGCGTCAATTTCATTCCTGAGATACCGATTGGCTCGATGGCGGCTCTTAGCGCCAGCGGCGTGCGTTCGGGGTCGTCAAACGGCGGCTTCATTGGCGGCGGTCAAATCGGTTATAACTGGCAATTCTACAATAGCTTCGTCGCCGGCATCGAAGCGGACATTCAGGGCATCGCGTCCAATAATTCAGCTGTTACCGGATTTGGGGCCGCGGCTAATCCAATTGACTCGTACTCTGGATTTAGTCCGACGATGACAATCCAGCAGATACGCCGGTCCGTCGATTACCTGGGAACGGTGCGCGGCCGCCTTGGCTGGCTGTTCACGCCGACTTTGCTGGTTTACAGCTCCGGCGGCTTGGCCTATGGCGGGTTGAATCTCAGTGCGAACTTTCTCACGGCGAACCTCGGCCCCGGGTTTGGCGCCGGATTCTGCTCAAGCTGCTTGTTTGGGCCGTCTTTTGGAAATGGCAGCTACTCGGACACCCGCGTCGGCTGGACGGCCGGCGGCGGTCTCGAGTGGATGTTCTGGCCGAATTGGAGCGCCAAGGCTGAATATCTATATTATGACCTTGGACGCGTCTCGGCGCCGTCTTCAGTTTTGGCGGGTGCGACCAATGCCGGATTTGTGAACTATGCCTATGCGGTCAACGTCACGACTCGCTTCAACGGCAACATCGTCCGCGCCGGCGTGAACTATCATTTCAACTGGGCCGTGCCGCCGGTCATTGCGAAATACTGACGAACGACCCCCAAGCGTTTCGTCAAAGAGAAAGCCCGGTTCGCGCCGGGCTTTTTCATTACGGCATTCGCCCGCTACTCACGGTCGCGGGCCTTTTTTCAGCCTCGTGCCGAGCGCGCCGGAGCGCTCAATAACGGGCCACGAATTTGTTGGCGAGAACGATCACCCCGACGAGCACGACGATAACGGCGGGAAGGCCAAAAAGCTCGAAGGCTTGAGCGTGAGTCATATTTCTGACTCCAAGGACATATCGTGCGAACAAATGTAGGGCGACGGCGGTTGCGAGCCAGCGGAGCCATCAAAACTTTAGAATGACGCCGCCCAGGAACGGGGCGAGGTTGCGTTGCAGGGTAACCTTCCCAAGAGGAAGGTTTAGCGACAACCTCGGCCAAGTTTTCTCAAGGCGAAGAGCTGTTCGACCCAAATGTGGCGCTTGGCATGTTTACCTATGAGGGGCCAGCAACGGGGAGCATGGATAATCCGGCGCGAGAAATTGACCTCGCGGAAATGACGCGATGGGGCTGGGATGGCCGACAGCTGCAGTACCGTGAAGCGCTCGCACGTGGCGGTAACCTACCATTAACTACGGCGCCTGGTTCGCGCTTGCTCCAGTCGCGCGGCGCGCCTACGAATTGCCCCGTCGCCTGCAAGAGGCGACGATCCTTTCAACCGCAAAACTTCAGCCCGGCCGGCGACGACCGGGCTTTTTCGTGCGTCCATGTTGAATTTCATGTTGCGCGGAGTCGCCGCGTCTCTATTGAAATCGTTGGAGATCAACGTCATTTGTTGCGCCATGTTGCATGCGGAAAGCGGCGCCATCGGAAGGCGGAAAATAAGCTAAGATGCTGATTTTATCGTGGTAGCGGAGGAGGGACTCGAACCCCCGACACAAGGATTATGATTCCTCTGCTCTAGCCGACTGAGCTACTCCGCCCCGAGCCGCCTGAGCGGTCTGGAAGAATTTGCGATATAGGTTGCCGTCTCGCCACAAGTCAAGGCGGCGCCGAGATCGGCGCCTCCCGTCGTGACCGGTCCGAAATCGGCCGCCAGCCTGCCGGCTGGGCCAATCGGCGCGTGCAGGAGCCTTTCCTTTGCGCCTCCGCCATGCGAGAAGCCGGCTGAGCCTCGCCGTTTCGCGGACGCCGCCGCCGGCCGTGGGTTCGCTTGGCTGAAGCTTTCCGGTTAGCGCCAATGTCGGTCAGACATCCGATCATCTCCATCACCGGCTCGTCAGGCGCCGGCACGAGTTCGGTCAAGGCGACCTTCGAACAGATTTTCCGCCGTGAGCGCATCGAGGTCGCCTATGTCGAAGGCGACAGTTTCCATCGTCATAATCGCGAGGAAATGAAGACGGCGATGTTCGAGGCCCAGGTCAAGGGCAATCATCATTTCAGCCATTTCGGTCCCGAGGCCAATCTGCTGGCGGAGCTCGAAACGCTGTTTCGCGAATATGGCGAAACCGGCTCTGGCCACTATCGCCATTACGCCCATGACGAGAACGAGGCAGCGGTCCTCGGCGTCGCGCCGGGAACCTTCACCGATTGGCACGAATTGCCGCCCAATACCGACGTGCTGTTTTACGAAGGGCTGCACGGCGCGGTCGTCACTGACGAGGTCAATGTCGCGCGCTACGCCGATCTCAAGATCGGCGTCGTTCCGGTCATCAATCTCGAATGGACGCAAAAGTTGCATCGCGACCGGCATTCGCGCGGCTATACGACCGAAGCCGTCACCGAGACGATACTGCGGCGGATGCATGATTATGTGCATTATATCTGTCCCCAGTTCTCCGAGACGGATATAAATTTCCAGCGCGCGGCGACGGTCGACACGTCCAATCCCTTTGTCGCCCGGTCAATTCCGACGCCCGATGAATCGATCGTCGTCATTCGCTTTCGCGATCCGCGGGGGGTGGATTTCCCCTATCTTGTGGCGATGATCGCGGGAAGCTGGATGTCGCGCGCCAATTCGATTGTCATCCCGGGCAATAAGCTCGATCTTGCCATGCAACTGATCCTCACGCCGAGGATCCTCGAACTGGTCAGACGCAGGAAAGGCGTGACGTGAACGACACCATAGTGACGGCGGCCAAGAAGACTTCCTCAGCGGCGGGCGCGACGTCCGATCCTCGGCGCGACGCTAACGCCATTCGCGCCCTGGCGATGGATGCGGTCGAAAAGGCGAAATCCGGCCATCCCGGCATGCCGATGGGCATGGCCGACGTCGCGACCGTGCTGTTCCAGCGCTTCATGAAATTCGACGCCAGCCGGCCGGACTGGCCGGACCGCGACCGTTTCGTGCTCTCGGCTGGCCATGGCTCGATGCTGCTTTACGCGCTGCTCTATCTCCTCGGCTATCCAGGGATGGGGCGAAAGGAGCTCGAGAATTTCCGCCAGCTCGGTTCGCCGACGGCCGGTCACCCCGAATATGGGCACGCCGCCGGGATCGAGACGACGACCGGCCCGCTCGGGCAGGGCCTCGCCACCGCGGTCGGCATGGCGATCGCCGAACGTCTCGCGGCGACGCGCTTCGGCGACGATCTCGTCGATCATTTCACCTATGTCCTTGCCGGCGACGGCTGCCTGATGGAGGGCGTCAGCCATGAGGCGATCGACCTCGCCGGACATTTGAAGCTCTCGAAACTTATCCTGTTCTGGGACGATAATTCGATCTCGATCGACGGGCCGACGAGCCTAGCCACCTCGACAGATCAGATCGCGCGCTTTGCGGCCGCCGGCTGGCACGTCGCATCCATCGACGGCCATGATCTCGAGGCCGTCGCCGAGGCGATCGCCGCCGCCCAGGCCGATCCACGGCCCTCGCTGATTGGCTGCCGCACGCTCATCGGCTATGGCGCGCCGACCAAGCAGGGTAAGGAAAGCTGCCACGGTTCGCCGCTCGGCGCGGCGGAGGTCGACGCGGCACGCGAAGCGCTCGTCTGGCCGCATGCGCCCTTCGAACTGCCGGGCGACGTTCTCGACGCGTGGCGCGCGGCGGGTCGGCGCGGCGCAAAGGTGCGCGAAGAATGGGAGGCGCGCCGCGCCGCGTCGCCCAAGGGCGCAGCATTCGAGGCGTTCATGAAGGGCGATGTCGCTGGGGAGATCGCCAAGCCGCTCGCCGAATTCCGCGCCACTCTCGTCGCCGAGAAGCCGAAAGTCGCGACGCGCAAATCGTCGGAAATGACGCTCGGCGTGATCAATGCCGCGACGCAGGCGACGATCGGCGGCTCGGCGGATCTGACCCATTCCAACTTCACCATCACCAAGGGCATGGGCGAAGTGGCGCCGGATGATTTTACCGGCCGCTACATCCATTACGGCGTGCGCGAATTCGGCATGGCGGCGGCGATGAACGGCATCGCGCTCCATGGCGGATTCGTGCCCTATGGCGGCACTTTCCTGGTGTTCTCGGACTATGCCCGCGCCGCCATCCGACTTTCGGCGCTGATGGGCCAGCGCGTCATTTATGTGCTGACCCATGATTCGATCGGCCTTGGCGAAGACGGGCCGACGCATCAACCGGTGGAGCATCTGGCGGCGCTGCGCGCCATGCCCAATCTCAATGTCTTCCGCCCGGCCGACGCGATCGAAACCGCCGAATGCTGGGAGTTGGCGCTCGTCAGCCGCCACACGCCCTCAATCTTGAGCCTGTCGCGGCAGAATCTGCCGACGCTCGACCGGCCGGTCGGCGAGAATCTTTCCGCGAAGGGCGCCTATGTGCTACGCGAAGCGGCGGGCAAGCGCGACGTTACGCTGCTCGCCACCGGATCAGAGGTTGAAATCGCTCTCGCGGGGGCGGACACTCTAGCCGCGCAAGGGATAAAGGCCGCCGTCGTGTCCATGCCCTGCTGGGAGCTGTTCGAGGCTCAGTCCGAGGCCTATCGGGCAGAGGTTCTGGGCGCCGCGCCGCGCGTCGCGGTCGAAGCGGCGGTTCGGCTCGGCTGGGACCGCTGGCTCGGCGAGCGCGGCGCTTTCATTGGCATGAACGGCTTTGGCGCGAGCGGACCGGCGGCCGAGCTTTATAAGCATTTTGGCGTCACGGCCGAGGCTGTGGCTGAGGCGGCTCGGACACTAGTTAAGGCGTAAGAGACAGCGGAGGCGACAATGGCGCTCATCACCCTAAGGCAGTTGCTCGATCACGCCGCCGAGCACGACTATGGCGTTCCGGCGTTCAACATCAACAATATGGAGCAGGGGCTCGCGGTGATGGAGGCGGCCGCCTCGGTCGAAGCGCCGGTCATCATCCAGGCCTCGCGCGGCGCGCGCGCCTACGCCAATGACGTCATGCTCGCCAAGATGATCGAGGCGCTCGCCGCGATCTGGCCCGACATTCCGCTCGTCATGCATCTCGACCACGGCAACGCCGAAGCGACCTGCGCCAGCGCCATCCGCTTCGGCTTCACCTCGGTGATGATGGACGGTTCGCTGAAGGCCGACGGCAAGACGCCCGCCGATTATGATTACAATGTGCGGGTCACCCGCAGCGTGGTCGACATGGCGCATTGGGTCGGCGCCTCGGTCGAAGGCGAGCTTGGCGTGCTCGGCTCGCTCGAAAGCGGCATGGGCGAGAAGGAAGACGGCCATGGCGCCGAAGGCAAGCTCTCGCATGACCAGCTGCTGACCGATCCGGCCCAGGCCGAGGATTTCGTCGCGCGCACCAAGGTCGACGCGCTCGCCATCGCGATGGGCACGTCGCATGGCGCCTATAAATTTTCGCGCAAGCCCGACGGCGCGATTCTGGCGATGAAGGTGGTCGAGGAAATCCACCGCCGCCTGCCCGCCACCCATCTCGTGATGCACGGCTCTTCATCGGTGCCGCAGGATTTGCAGGACGCCTTCAAC
Organism: Methylocystis sp.; assembly: GCF_050246715.1. NCBI lineage: Bacteria > Pseudomonadati > Pseudomonadota > Alphaproteobacteria > Hyphomicrobiales > Methylocystaceae > Methylocystis > Methylocystis sp. Next base: position 1,229 of record NZ_JBFWVN010000095.1, on the reverse strand, counting down.
GCCGCCGGCGGCGAGATGCCGCAGACCTGGGGCGTGCCGGTCGCCGAGATTCAGCACGGCATCAAATTTGGCGTGCGCAAGATCAACATCGACACCGACAATCGGATCGCCATGACTGCGGCGATCCGCGGCGTTCTCGGCAAGAACAAGGGCGAATTCGATCCGCGCAAATATCTAAAGCCGGCGATGGAGGCCATGCGCGCCGTCTGCAAGCAGCGCTATGAGGAATTCGGCACGGCGGGGCAGGCCTCGAAAATCAAGCCGATCCCGCTCTCCGAAATGGCCAAGCGCTACGCCAGCGGCGCGCTCGATCCGCAATTTGCGAGCAAGAAGGCGGCGGAGTAGGGCGGGAGCGCCCCGGCCGAAGGATTTGGTTCGGCCGGAGCGATTTGCCGGCGGCGCCGCCGCTGGCCTGTCATCACTTTTCGAAATCGCCACAAAGATTGACTGTCATGCAGGATACAAAAACTGCGGGGCCAGAGAGCTCGGCGGTGCGGGTCGCCTTATGGCGCGCGATGCATGTCGAGACCGATCCGCCGCCGCATGTATTCGAGGATTTATTGGGTCTGCGGTTGGCGGCCCCCGACGAAAATTGGCGTCACCGTCCCGACATGGACCCCGATGGCACGAAGCCGTTCCGGGCCTCGATCGTGGCCCGCGCCCGTTTCATCGAGGATTTGGTCATCGAGCGGGCCGGCGAAGGCGTCAGCCAATATGTGATCCTGGGCGCGGGACTGGACACATTCGCCCAGCGCAGGCCGGATATCGCTTCTCATCTGCGCCTATTCGAAATCGATCAGCCCGGCCCTCAGGCGTGGAAACGGCGACGCCTGATCGATCTTGGCTTTGGCGTTCCCGAATGTGTGCGACTGGTCCCGGTCGATTTCGAGGCGGGCGAGCCCTGGCGGCGGCGATTGACGGACGCGGGATTCGACGCGGTCCAGCCCGCCATCATCGTTTCCACGGGCGTGAGTATGTATCTCTCGAAGGAAGCGAATTTGGCCGCGTTGCGCAATGTCGCCGCGATGATGGCTCCGGGCTCGACTTTCGCGATGACCTTTCTGCTGCCACTGGAGCTTGCCGATCCTGACGTGCGTCCCGGACTAGCCCATCTTATTCGTGACGGCGCCGTTCGAAGGCTGGCGAGCATAGCATAGGTGGCTGAAACGGCGTAGGATTCGGTTGCTGACACCAACCCGTTCCGCTTCGACCTCACAGCCACGCCCGCC
>NZ_JBFWVN010000094.1:0-7198 GCF_050246715.1 Methylocystis sp. | reverse complement strand
CTACAACTTCCGCCGCCTGCTCGCATGGCTGGCGCTTCTGTGGGCCTTGTTCCTGAACGTCCTCGACGACGCCAACGCCTCAAATCGCCGACTAATCGCCGCTTAAATCGCGTTCTTCACGGGCGACGCAATACTAGAAGGATCAGCGCGATGATCGCGACTGAGCTGGCAAGCGTAAGAACCGTGAGAATGGAAGCGACGTTCATCACGCGCCTCGAACTACCTAATCCCAGCAGTTAGTTAGGAGGCTGGAGAGTTGCGACAAACTGGACCATTTGCAGCCGCCTTGATCCCGCCGCGCCGCCGGTTTAGGACGGATTCAAACATCTGAGGAGATTTGCGCCATGTCGACCAGCGCTCGTCTTATTTTTGGCCCGCTTTTTCTCGCCGCTTTTCTCGTCGCGGCGGTTGGCGGCGCGGTCTCTGCCCAGCAGCTCGACCCGAATGCGCTCGACACGTCCGGCGCTGTCTCAACTGCGCCGAAAGCCAAGAAGGCTAAAGCGCAACCGTCCCAGCGCGCCGGCGCCCAGCATTCGCAGCAGCAGGGCGGCGCTGGCAACCGCCAGTTTGGCGAGCTTGAGGGCTGGTCGCCCGGCAAGGCGCCGCCAGGAAAGGAGAAGGAGGCCGATACGCCGAGCTCGCCCAGCGGCAAAATGCCCGTCGGCGTGTCGCCTTCCGGAAACATGTCGGTCGGCCTTCCTTTCTAAAACGAGAGACGCCGGGTCGCCGGCTGGAGTTTGATGATGGCGTATAAGGTCGCGGTCGTCGGCGCTACGGGCAATGTAGGCCGCGAGATGTTGGATATTCTCGCCGAGCGCCGTTTCCCGGTTTCGGAAGTCGTCGCGCTGGCCTCGTCGCGCTCGATCGGCGCGGAAGTCTCTTTTGGCGACCGGACGCTTAAGTGCAAGGCGCTCGATACTTATGATTTCTCCGACGTCGACATTTGCCTGATGTCGGCCGGGGGCGCCGTCGCCAAGGATTGGGCGCCCAGAATCGGCGCGCAGGGCTGCGTCGTCATCGACAATTCCTCGGCCTGGCGCATGGACCCCGACGTGCCTTTAGTGGTGCCGGAGGTGAATGCCGGCGCCGCAGCCGGTTTCGCTAAGAAGAACATTATCGCCAACCCCAACTGCTCGACCGCCCAGCTCGTCGTCGCGCTGAAGCCGCTGCACGACGCGGCGACGATCAAGCGCGTCGTCGTCTCGACCTATCAATCGGTCTCCGGCGCCGGCAAGGAGGGCATGGACGAACTCTTCGCGCAGACGCGCTCGGTGTTCGTCTCCGACCCCATCGCTGCGAAGAAATTCCCCAAGCGCATCGCCTTCAACCTCATTCCGCATATCGACGTCTTCATGGAAGACGGCTTCACCAAGGAAGAGTGGAAGATGGTGGCGGAGACGAAGAAGATTCTCGATCCCAAGATCAAGCTCGTCGCCACCTGCGTGCGCGTGCCCGTCTTCATCGGCCATTCGGAGGCGGTGAACATCGAATTCGAAAAGCCGATTTCCGCTGACGAAGCGCGCGACATTTTGCGCGAGGCGCCGGGGGTGCTCGTCATCGACAAGCGCGAGCCCGGGGGCTATGTCACGCCGCATGAGGCGGCGGGCGAAGACGCGACCTATGTCTCGCGCATCCGCGAGGACCCGACGGTCGATAATGGCCTCGTGCTCTGGTGCGTCAGCGACAATCTGCGCAAGGGCGCGGCGCTCAACGCCGTGCAGATCGCCGAGACGCTGATGAACCGCAAGCTCATCGCGCCGAAGAAGAGGGCGGCCTAACTTCCGTCGGCGATCACGGCCGCCAGATAGGCCGCATAGACGGCGAGCAGCGCGATGCCGCGCCACGGGCGGTAAACGCCGTTTCGTGGCGGATAAACCAGAGCGAGCGCGACAAAGCCCGCGACCAGCGCCGGCACGGCCTCTATTTCGGATGTCCGAATCGGCGTGATGGCGCCGGCGACGCCGATGATGAACAGCCCGTTGAAAATATTGCTGCCGATCAGGGCGCCGAAGCCGACGTCGTCCTGTCGCCGGATGCGCGCGATCAGCGCGGTGGCGAGTTCTGGCGTCGAGGTGCCCACCGCCACCAGCGTGGCGCCGATGATAAAGTCGCTCAACCCAAATCGTTTGGCGATTTCGCTCGCGCCAAAAACAATGAAGCTCCCGGCGGCGACCAGCAGCCCCAAGCCGACCAGCGTGTCGAACAAAGCGCGCAGGAAGCCCAAAGATTCATCCGGCGGCGCCGGCGCCGCGCGCCGCTGCTCGATCGCCTCCAGCGTGGTTTTCGCGAACCATAAGGCGAAGCCTGTCAGCAGCACCGCAGCCTCGGTCCTGGACAGCGATCCGTCGATCAGCATGACGCTGAGCGCCGCCGGAGCCGCGGCGGCGACCCAGAAGTCGCGGGTCACTTGGGCGCGGATGACGGCGAGCGGCCCAAACAGCAACGCCACCCCGAAGATCAGCGCGATATTGGCGACATTGCTGCCGAGTCCGTCGCCAAGCGAGAGTTCGGGCTCGCCGGCCAGCGCCGACTGGATCGCGACGGTCAACTCCGGGCTCGACGTCGCGAAAGCGGCGACGGTGGCGGCAATGACGCTTGGCGCCACGCGCGCCCATCGGGCGATCCCGACCGTGCCGCTGACGAAAAGCTCGCCGCCGCCCGCGGCGCAGGCGAGACCCAGCGCGAGCGCGAGATAGGGCAGCGCGGTGAAAATCGCGTCCGCCGACGGCACGGGCCTACTTGTTGATCTTGAACAGCGCGGCGTCCGGAATCTTCGCCTGATCGATATTGAAGATCGAGATCAGGGTCTCGTAGCCCTGAGGATCCTTCACCTGCCACTGCTTCAATTTGAAGGTCTTGGGATCGAAGATCAGCCGCACATGCGAGGTGCCGCCGAAGGTCGCCTTATCCTCGATGAAGATGGTGACGCCCGAGTCATCGATCTTCACATCCTCGACGGTCACGTCCTTTTCGAGGTCGATCTTGTCCTTCATCAGGAATTTGAGCGGCGTCTGGGTAATGAAATAGAGGTCCTGAGTGCCAAGCTTGCGGTCGCGGACTGCGACCTGCGCGCCGTCGGCGACGACCTCCATGGTCGCAGGCTGGGCATATTCGAAACGGACCCGGCCGGCCCGCTGCACATGCAGCCTGCCTTCCGAGCGCTTGCCGTCGCCGCCGATCTGCACGAAATCGGCTGTCATTACCGGCGAAGCGTTAAAAAAGGCGTTGGCGCGCTTGAGCGCCTCGGCGCGGGTGAGGGACTTATCGGGCTCCGACGGCGAGGGCGCAGGCGCGATAATAGCGCCGGCCACGGCGGGGGCCTGTGCGGCCGGCTTTGCGCCTTTTTGAGAGGCCGGATCGGCAGCCTTTGTCTCGGCCGATTTGGACTTTGTTTCCGCTGGCGTGGCCTCCCCAGCCTTGGCCTCCCCAGACTTGGATTCCCCAGCCTTGGACCCGGCGGCAGGAGGCGCTTCGACGGCCTTGCTTTCGCTGGCCGCCTGAGCGGGCCGCGGACGACGGGCGACATTTGCGCCGGCGGCCGGGAAGGCGAAGGAAAGCGCGGCGATCAGTGCGGCGGCGGTGGCGTATTTCACGGCAAGTTCCGACTTGAGAGAGGCTGGGTGCCGTCTTGGTAGCATAAATTGGCGGAATTGGGGGCGCAGGCTTACTCCGCCGCCTCGATGTCGAAGGCGCCGCGGTCGATCCCGCCGCCGACCAGAATTTCGCGTTTTCCCGCATGGTTCGGGGCGCTCACCACCCCTTCCTGCTCCATGCGTTCGACGAGCGAGGCGGCCTTGTTGTAGCCGACTGAGAGGCGGCGCTGGATGTAGCTCGTCGAGCATTTCTTGTCGCGCAGCACGATATTGACGGCGCGGTCGTATAGGTCGCCGCCTTCCTCGGCGTCCATCGAGCCGGGCAGGGGCGCCTCGCCATCCTCGCCGGCGTCGTCCTCTGAGGTGATGGCGTCGAGATATTGCGGCGCGCCCTGCGTCTTCACATGGGCAACGATGTCCTCGACCTCACGATCCGATACGAACGGCCCGTGCACGCGGGAAATGCGGCCGCCGCCGGCCATGTAGAGCATGTCGCCCTGGCCGAGCAGCTGCTCGGCGCCTTGTTCGCCCAGGATCGTGCGGCTGTCGATTTTCGACGTCACCTGGAAGGAGATGCGGGTCGGGAAATTCGCCTTGATCGTGCCGGTGATCACATCGACCGAGGGACGCTGCGTCGCCATGATCAGATGAATGCCGGCGGCGCGCGCCATTTGCGCCAGTCTCTGGATCGCGCCTTCGATGTCCTTGCCGGCGACGAGCATGAGATCGGCCATTTCGTCGACGACGACGACGATGTAAGGCAGCGTCGAGAAAGACATTTCCTCATGTTCGAAGATCGCCTCGCCGGTCTCGCGGTCGAAGCCCGTTTGCACGGTGCGAGTGATCGTCTCGCCTTTCTTTTGCGCCTCGGCGACGCGGGCGTTGTAGCCGTCAATATTGCGCACGCCGAGCTTCGACATTTTCTTGTAGCGGTCCTCCATCTCGCGCACCGCCCATTTCAGCGCGACGACCGCCTTTTTCGGGTCGGTGACGACGGGGGTAAGGAGATGGGGAATATTGTCGTAAACCGAGAGCTCCAGCATTTTCGGATCGACCATGATCAGCCGGCACTCTTCGGGCTTTAAGCGATAGAGCAGCGAAACAATCATGGTGTTGATCGCGACCGATTTGCCGGAGCCGGTGGTGCCGGCGACCAGCAAATGCGGCATGCGCGCGAGATCGACGATCACCGGCTCGCCGCCGATGGTCTTGCCGAGCGCGATCGCGAGTTTGTGATTGGAGCGGGTAAAATCCTCGCAGGCGATGAGTTCGCGCAGCAAGACCATCTCGCGGCGCTGGTTGGGGAGCTCGATGCCGATGGCGTTGCGACCGGAAACCACGGCGACGCGGGCGGAAACCGCCGACATCGAGCGGGCGATGTCGTCGGCGAGGCCGATGACGCGCGAACTCTTGATGCCGGGGGCCGGCTCCAGCTCATACAACGTGACGACGGGTCCGGGCCGGACGTTGATGATGTCGCCCTTGACGGAAAAATCCTCGAGCACGCCCTCGAGCAGACGCGCATTCTGTTCCAGCGCCTCCTGCGAGAGCTTCACGCTATTCGCCTGTTTCTTCGGCTCGGCGAGCAGGCTGAGCGACGGCGGCTCATAGCGCGCGTTGAAACTGGGCTGGGCGGCGCGGGCAGGCGCGCGCCCGCGGCGGGGCGCCGGCGGCGCAACCGCTTCGGGCTCGTCGAGATTGCGGGCGCGCGGCGGCGCATAATCTGGATAGAGATCCTGGGCGTCGAAGGTCGGCTCGACGCGCGGGTAGCTGGGCGGCGGCGGCCGGTCCGTCGTCCGCGGGCCGCGCCTCAATCTCCCGGCCGCGCGCGCCGCCCAGGCCTTAAGCGCCAGCCCGAAGTGGATCAGCGCCCCGAGCGAAATCAGCGCGAAGCCCGGCTCGCCGCCGTCGTCGTCATCGTCGTCGGCGCTGGGACGAATGTTGGCGTCGTCTTCGGAAGACCGGCTGCGCATGTCGGCTTCGGACTCGAAGCCGAGGCCCGCGGCGCCGGTCACGGCGAGGATGGCGACAAGAGCGGCGCCGACGCCGAACGCCGCCATCATCACGCCCGAGCCGGCGAAGATCGTGCGCGGAACGGCAAGTATGGCGTCGCCGGCGACGCCGCCGAGGCCGGTGGGCAGCGGCCAGCGATCGGTCGCTGGCAGAAGCGACGCGGTCGCGGCGGTAGCGAAGACGCCAACGGTCCACAGGCCGATGCGCAGCAGGGCTCTGCCGATCCGTCGACGTCGGATGAGACGCAGTCCCTGGGTCGCGATCGGTACGATCGCCGCGATGGCGCCGAAGCCGACAAGCTGCATCAGCAGATCGGAGACGACCGCGCCCGGCGGCCCCAGCAGATTGCGGACATGGCCGGACGTCGCGTGATTGAAGGAGGGATCGCGGGCCGACCAGCTGACGAGCGACAGCGTCAGGGCGGCGGCGGTCGCGACCAAAAAGACGCCGAGAAGCTCGGCCAGCCGCCGCGCCGTGAATTCGCGAAGCTGCTCGGTGAAGTGACCGGATGCATGGCTGCGCATGTGAGGAGAAGCCCCGCTTGATCGCGAGCCCGTGGCGCGCGGATGCGGGCAGCCTAAAAAACCTCGGTTAAGGCGCGCTTAACCGTGCTTTTTTGTGGTCTTGCGGTTCGTTGCGAGAGTTTGATTGAGCTCGGCGCCATAGATGAAGATCGCCGCCAGGAGCTGAAGAAAGACAATGGCGATCATGATCGAGGCGAGACCCGCATAAGTCGAAATATAGCTGCCGGCGAATCGAGCGAGATAATTGCCGAAGCCGACTCCGAAGGCGAGCGACGCGAGCAATGTGAGCGCGATGCCGGGCGCGATGAACGCCGTGGCGCGCCGCGTCGCCGGCAGATATTTGTGGGCCGCGAACAGCGCGATGGCGAGAACGGCGGTGGTGACGCCATAGCGCACCGGTTCGTAGAGGGGCTGCAACTGCTCGACGACGTGAGGAACGTAACGCTGGGCGATTGCTCGCGCGAGCGGCGCGAGCACCAGAAGAATGGCGATGGCGAGAAGAGACGCCGCGCCGAGAACGACGAATATGATCGACTCGAGCCGAAGCAGCCACCAGGAACGCTGCTCGGGCAAGTTATAGGCTCGGTTCAGCGCAACGCGCAGCGCTTCTACGCCGGTGGCGGAAAAATAGATTGCTAACACAGCGCCGAAGGTGAGGAGCCCGCCATGCGGCTGCGTCAGCACATTGCGGATTTCCCCCGAAATCGGCGCCGCGACGCTCGACGGCCAGGCCTCGAAAAGAAGCTTCGTCGCGGCGTCCGCTTCCGCCTCCATGCCGAAAAAGCCGGCAAGCGCGGTCAGAAAAATGAGAAAGGGAAACAACGATGTGAGGATCGACAGCGCAATATAGCTCGCTATCGCCCAACCATCGTCCTGGTTGAACTTCAGATAGGCCTCGTAAAAGGTGCGCAGAAAATTTCGCATGCCAACCCATGATAGAGTGCTAGGGCCTGTCATCAATTGAGCCAGACGATAGCTGCGGAGAGGTGGATCGCGGCGAGAAAATTTCGAGCGGTTTTGTCGTAGCGCGTTGCGATGGCCCGAAATTGCTTGAGCTTGCAAAAGAAA
>NZ_JBFWVN010000093.1:0-7548 GCF_050246715.1 Methylocystis sp. | reverse complement strand
CCCTCCAACGCGTTCCATAAAGTGCGGTCCTAGAAGGGGTGAAAAACCCGAACGCCGCCGCGCGGCCATGCCGCCCGACATCACGACGACGCCGAAAGTCGCGCCGTCACGAATAAGACGGGCTAGTCGTAGACCACGCGCGCGCGCAGGGTTCAGAATTTTTTTTAGGAGGCAAAATGACGACGACCAGATCGAGATCGAAGCCGAAAGCGATGCGGAAGACGCCGGTGCCGAAACCTGTCGATCCGATCGCGATCTTAGAAAGCATCGCGAGGAATCCGCGCTTGAAACCCACTCCGCGGGTGCAGGCCGCGAAAGAATTACTTCGGTTTTGCCTCTCCCTAGCTGCCGCGCCGGCTCCCGCCGAGGCGAAAGCGCCAGAAGCGCGAAAAGCAGAAAAAACCGACCGTCTCGCCGAGGAACTTAATCGTCGTGCGCTGTCGATGATGAACACAAGGGGGACGGCATGAGCGACGACACTATTCCTGCCGTTGGCGAACACCGCGGCGTGCCGGTTCACGCATTCCAGCCAGCCGATCGGATCGAAAACGTCGTCAAGCCGGCAACAATCTGGTGCACGGCCTGAGCGACATCGGCGAGCTTTACGCCTTTGCCTGCGATCCGCGCAACGTGCCAGAGGCGCGTCTGTTCGCGGAAGCGAAGGTCATTGCCGGTTATCAGCTCGCGGCGTCTTCGCGAATTGAGCGGCCCAGCGTCGATCTCGAATTGCTGGCGGCGCACACTGCTGGACTAAACTCTTTGCATTGGATGGACCCGGCGCGGTTCGGCACCATCCTGGCCGCCCCCGTTCGACCGGGCGAGCGTCACTCGCAGGACGAGCGGCCTCCAGAATTCCGCGCCGCTCTTGAGGCCGAGTTGGAGCGGCGGAACGGCCGAGAATGACAGCGGCCGATTCCGATGACGATGGCTCGCCGCTTCTATGGGCATCCGCCGTGCGATTACTTCCGCTGCCGGCGCGGCGAAAATTTTACGGCTACGTGTCGGCCCTGATGCGCGAGAACGCGGAGCTTGCGCGACCGTGCGCGGAGCTTGAATTGCTAGTCGAGCGCCTTCGGCCACCGCCGACGTCCGTGGAGATCAAGGCGCGGCGCGACCAGATGATCATCCGCGCGATCGCTAACTATGATGGCGCGGCGACCGTTCGTGCGGAGGCGCTCGCTAAAGATTTGCGAATTGCGACGGGATTGAAGCACGCCCCGTCGTCCGAACGCCTAAATGCGGTCGTCGAGATACTTCGATTAAACGGCGGCGCGCCGCTCGCTTGGCGGCAGATCTATGAAATTTGGAGCCGTCGCTAATTTTGCAGTCCCGACCGCTTTCGACTGCAAAAACGTTAGGGCATCTTGGGCGAAGGAGGTGCTTGGCATGGGGATTATCGCCCAAATTTTCGGCGGGAAATCGGACAAAAAGCTGAGGCGCTCGACAGCGCCGATGCAGTCATCAAAGCGCTTGCTCGCGTTGAAAGTGAGCGCGCGGAGGCGGCCAGCACGATCGACCGCGCGTTAGAACAGCGGCGCGACCTTCTTCTGAGGGATGAAACGGACAAGCAGATTGCTGCCCTCGACGCCGCCGTCGACGCCGCCCATCTCGTTTTGGAGCGTCTTGAGCTCGCCGAGCCGCAATTGCATGCGCGATTGCGCGAGTTTCTTGACGCAGAGCGCCGCCAGCGACTCGCCGAGCTTCGTCACGATTATGACGACGCTGCGAAGGCTTTGGATGCGGCAATGGATCGCGCACTCGAAGCTTTCGCCGAGCATCAAAAAGTTGTCCAACAGCTCGACGCCGAGGATTTCTCTGCCGAAGGCCGAGAGTTCATTATCCCGCCGCCATATCTCGGGAACGGTATCGCCATCTCTGCAGAGACACTGGAGCTGTGGCGTCAGCAGCGGGATCGCGCGGCCGCCGTGGCGCTGGCGTCGCCATGGCCCGCGAAGCCCGCAGCGTAGAAGGCAGTCAAGCAGGCCCAGCGTCCGCAGCCGCAGCCCGCTGCGCCCGTCTCTCGCCCGCGCCGAGCGCCGATCGAAGTCTCCGGTCCAGTCGCATTTGGTTTCGCGAAGATCATCTGCCTGCGCGACGGGCTCGAATTGAACGGCAAGGCAATGGTCGTCGGCGACCAGGCCATTGTGACGTCAGACCAGGCGGGTCAACTCGCGCGCAACGGCGCTGCCGAAATTGTCGAGCATGGCAAGATCGCAGATGCGGAGGCAGCGGAATGATCACGAAATACCTTGCGGCGACAATCTCCACCAAGGCGAACGGCCTCGGTCCGCGTCAATTTTCATTCATTGCGTCGACCGACTCCATCGACCGCGTTAATGAATCGATCGACATCTCCGGGCTCGACATCGCCCAATACAAGAAAAATCCGGTCATGCTGCTGCAGCACGATCGCTCGAAACCGATTGCACGCGCATCTGTCACGAAAGCAGCCGGACGGCTCGAAGGCGTTGGCACATTCCCGCCGCCTGGGAAAAGCCCGACGGCCGACGAAGCGTTCGCGCTGGTGCAATCCGGCGTGCTGGGAGCGGTTTCCATCGGGTATGTCGAGAAAGAGGCACAGCCGGCAGGCGGCGGACGCGTCCGCGTAACGAAAGCTGAATTGCTTGAAATTTCGATTGTTTCCATACCTTGCAATGCGGACGCATTGATCACTGGCGTGTCCGAGAAGGCGCAGCGCGCAAGCGTTTTCGGGTCCGCAAAGGACGTTCGCGCAATTGATCATGACGCCGAGCGCCGTCGCCGCAAAATCAAAATTCTGAGCCTCGAGGCCGACGTATATGATTTCGCGCCGCCATCGCCGGAAGCGGCTCGTGCGCAGCATAAGCGTAAGATCGAGCGCCTCGCCGCCAAAACGCAACCGGTGGTCAATCGCCCTGCCGCCCGGCCGATCTTCACTGGCGACGTTGTGCTTTGGAGTCACCAAATGTCCGAATATCTCGAGCAGCAATGCCTGAAGACATCTCCCAACGTATATGGGCGCGATCCCATCGCGCAGCGCGAGGAGCGTCTGCGCCGAATTCGTGAACTGACATGACCGCGGCGCTGATGCGTGAACTCATGTGTCGACGAGAGGCCGCCGCCGTCGCCAAGACGCTCGCCTTTCGTGACAAGGTTCGCGTCGAAATAGCGCTTGATGATTTTTGCTTTTTTGTCCATCACGCGTTGATCGAAGATGACGATTGGCGGCGCGATGACGCTATCGAATTCGTTCGTGATCTCCGCGAATTTATCGAAAAAAGGGTCGCCAAAATTGAAGCAATCTATCTGCCCGCGCGAGATGCAAGGTGATGGCCACCTCATAGGCGTCCTTGCGGCGTTTGGTGAAGAGGACGAAAGTGGAAGTCGCACGCCCGAAAGTTAGAAGCTCAGAGGTATATCGATTGCGCTTGCCATAGCGCGCAGCGGCGCTAATTGGGCGCTGTCGCCTCGACCGAAGCGACAGCAGCAATCCTTGCCCGCAGCTTCACAGCTGCGGGCTTTTTTGCTTCACGTCCAGCTCAGGGTGGCGACCCCGCAGCGCAGGCGCGGCTCAATTCCAATAGATCGTGGGAACAAACCCGTTGCCCCAAAGGTTGGCGCCTTGGTCGGGGGCGTAATGACAGAACCAAATAACCAAAGAAGCGGCCCGCTCGCGGCGGAACTTAAGGAGCTGCCCTTCGCAAGCCTCCAGGAAATTGGCAGGGAATTGCGTAATTATTTCTGCGAGATAATTACCGAAGAATTGCCCGCCGAGATTCAAGCGCTGCTAGAGAACTTGGAACAAAGCTGAATTAGACATAGGCGCGTGGCGTATGCTGGCGGCGGTCGCCGCCGTCAACAGTCGCGTCGAACATAGCCTACGTAGAAACATGCGGTCATGACCACGGCGGTCGCGTATGGGCCGGCGCCGTCCGCCAAAATCGGCCGCCGCTCCAGATGGCGACGGCGCCACTCCAGTCATCGGCGGGCGGAGTTGCTGAAGCAAGCACGTGCCGTTTGTTCCGGCTACGCCCTCGCGCTATGAGACTGCGCCGCCATTCTTGGCACACTTATTGTTTTGCTGGCGTGAGCAACCGGAAATCGAGAATGAATATGGAAGGGCAGCCGAAAACAAAGATTAAGCGCGGGTTCGCTTCTATGAGCCCAGAGAAACGAGTTGAGATTGCCAGCAAGGGCGGCAAGAGCCTTCCCCCTGAGAAGCGGAGCTTCTCGCAAAGCTCCGAACTCGCTTCTACCGCAGGGCAGAAGGGCGGAAAAGCTGTCGCCCCCGCCAATCGGAGTTTCTCGCGGAACCCTGAGCTTGCGTCTCAAGCTGGCGCAAAAGGCGCCGCTGCATCCCACAGCACCAGGCAGCGTAAGAAGCCCTGAAGGTGCAAGAGCGCCAAGTCCTTCGCGGTCGAAAAACGAACGGCGTCGTCGCGCTCGCCTACGTCTATTTCGAGGATGATCCGCGCCAGCACAGGCTCGTCAATCGCCTCTCAGGCGCTGATGCCAAGGCGGTCGCGCAGGCGATCGCTCGGGCGCTGACGGTCTCGACAAGATCGACCAAATCTTAAGTAAGTGGCGGGACGATCGATTTGGGGCTTGGGGAGCGCCTGAAAGGGGCGCGCGCGTTCAAACGGAGTTGCTCATGCGGAGCATCGTTTACACTTTTAGAGCCTTCACCTCATCAGGGGTTCGGTTCCTCGCCAGATGGTCAGCGTATTCTATTGCGCGCGGGATGGCTGCGAGGGAGGCGTTTGTCGAAGCTTTAGAGCGCTTTGCGACGAACTATTAGACGTTGGTCATGCCGTCGCAATCTCAAATGTAAAAACGCCCCGCCGCTACATCCACGGTCGGGGCGTTATTTTGCGACGACACAGGAGGCTGCCGCCGCTCCTTGTGATATAGAGTTCAAAGGCAATTAGAGCGTCAGACTCCGTTTAGTAGCAGACCCAAATCCAACCAGCTGGAGTCCATCTCCAGCACCGACCGACGCCATAGGGATACCAACGGCCGCCCCAGTATCGCCCTCGTCCCCAGCCGCCGCCGTAGCCGCCCCCGTGACCACCGCCCCAGCCGCCACCGCCCCAGCCACCACCGCCTTGGCCGCCCCAGCCGCCACCGCGGCCACGGCGACCACCGCCACCGCCGCCGCCACCGCCTTGTCCGCCGTGATCGCCGCCGCCGTAGCCGCCATCTCCATCGCCGCCATCATGGCCGCCACCGCCGTAGCCGCCCCCGCCGTAGCCGCCGCCCCCTTGGCCCCCGCCATAGCCGCCGCCAGGCCCAGCGGCGAGCGCTGCCGATGTTAGCGCCGAGGCGCTGAGCATTGCGAGGACAAGCGATATCTTGCGTAGCATGGCGTCCATCCTAATTTTTGTAGCCTTTAGACTTGGATTCCCCGGAAGACTCGGTCCGACCAAAAGTCTGGCTGCGTCTGACCTATTCGACAAGGCCCAAGCGCTCAGTCAGCGGACTGATCGGGGCGCGCATCTCCTACAGCAAAACGCCCCGCCGTAACATCTACAGTCGGGGCGTTCTTGTGACGGCCGGGGGCTTGGGGACTGTGGCCGTCGGTCTGTCGTCAGAGTAGCATGCATATTTTGCGCCGCAAGTCGCAGGGCGTGAGCCCTACGCCGATCCTTCGCCGCCGTCCGGGCCGTCGACAGCCATTGCTCGAACGTCCATCCGAGCCCGAGGCGCTTTCCGTCTCGGAATCGCCTGTCGAGCGCCGACGCCAAGGCGGTGGCGCAGATGATTGCGCTAAGCGAGCGACAGCCGGTCTATGTCAACGGCGTCAGGCTCGGGCGCTTGGCGTTGTGGAGCTGATGAGGGACGACCCTAGAGTTTTCGTCGGCGCGATCGAGAACCTTTTGGCGATGAGCCTATCGAAGGCGATCGGCAATTCGGAGGAGCGACTATAAACGCCTGGACCCATATCGGCTTCAGGACGCGCGAGCAGATGGAGCGGTTCAAATCGGCGTTCCCCGGCAAGTTCGAGGAAGACACGGATGTCACATGACAATCGCGATCTCGCATATTTGGCCGGAATAATTGGCGCGGCGGCTCTTTTCGGGATCGGCGCACTCTTTCTTGCCTCGCCGACCACGAAGCCTCCATGCAATCTTGAGCGCGTCGCCTATGCGCCATCGGAAAACCTGGAGCCGATCGACGTCGCGCTTATCGGCCGCGCGCGCCATTCCATCGACTTCGCCGCCTATGTGCTGACAAGCATCCCGATAGTGGAGGCTCTCGACGCTGCTGCGGCGCGCGGAGTCCGCATCCGCATCTATCGTGACGGCGACGACGTGCACGCGCCAAAGGCGCTCGCTGACGCCTACGACAGGCTTGTCGCGAGGCCGAACGTCGAAGCCCGCTACAAGGCGAGCCCAGCGCCGTTCATGCATCTCAAAGCCTATTCGATCGACGGCGAGCTCCTGCGCGAGGGTGCGGGAAATTTCACGCACTCCGGCTTGCTGCGCCAGGACAACTCGCTCGTGGCGCTGCGGTGTCGAGAGGCGGCGGTGCGGTTCGAGCGCGCATTCGAGGAGATGTGGCGAAGATGATGAAGCGACGAACGCAGCCCACAGCCAGCGGGGTGCGGAGTGGATTGCGACGAGTTGGGAAAAGTAGGAAGAACGATCGTTCCGGATGTCCGGAACGGCGTCGGCGGGCGCGCCTTTAGCCTTTAGGGCCGGTGGGCACGAAATATCCCCATTGCTTTCAAGCCGGCCAGTCGTTCGTCGTCGAAGATGTCGGCGGCGTCGCTCTGGTCTATGTCTATTTCGAAGGCGAGACGACCAGGCGCGGGCTCGTCAATCGCCTGCCGGGTGCCGACGCCAAAGCGGTCGCGCAGACGATCGCGAGGGCGCTGACGGCGGATGCGAAGGCCTGATGAGAGGGGCGTTGCGCCGTGGTTCGTCGCCAAGGACGTTTGCGAGACGTTGGGGCTGGAATGGACAGCTAAGGCCGTCGAGAAGCTGGATGATGACGAGAAGGATAGGACTTCAATTCCTACCCTTGGCGGCACGCAGGAGCTGCTCGTCATCTCCGAGTCAGGCCTTTACACCCTCGTCCTTCGTTGCCGTGACGCGACAACGCCGGGCTCGACCGCGCACCGCTTCCGCAAATGGGTCACGTCAGAGGTTCTTCCATCAATCCGCAAGACGGGTGGCCATGGGGCGCAGTCTGCGCATTGCTTCGCCGGGCGAGACGATTCGCCGCAAAACGGCGAGGCGCGCGCCTGCTAAAAGTCCAGTGAACGAGCACAGTTAGCGGCGCCACTACCTACCCCGGTTAAAGGCGTGCGCTGAGTGACGGGGCTGGCCCTCCTGAGTCGGCCCCGTTTCCCGTTTGCCAAGGCTCCTTTCCAATGGGTTTGGCCTTCATCCTACGGGTCAGTTCCGGCCCTGCCTTCCACGTCCGCAGTCATGCTTGCCACGTAAGCGTGATCGGACGACCGCCTACCGCTCTGCATGTGGAGTTGATTAGGTGTCCACCATCGAAGAGGTGGACACCAGATGGCGGCTGCGAATGATGGTGTTGGTGCGGGGCGTCGGACGTGGA
>NZ_JBFWVN010000092.1:0-7576 GCF_050246715.1 Methylocystis sp. | reverse complement strand
GAGAATGACGACGCGCCATCGGTCGGCCCCTCCGATTCAGCCGACCGCCTATGAATCACGCAAAACCAATCTTGGGAAACTGGAGGGTTATGTGAGGATCAATACCTCAATTGATGACAGGCCCTAGGTGACGAGCCGCGTTTTTTATTGCGCGGGAGCAGCGGGTCAACCTGCGGCGATCCTCGGCTGCGACTCGACGACCCGCTTGAGGTCGGCGAGGCCCTTTTCGAATTGTCCGCCGACCGCTTTCTCAATGTTGTAGAATTTATAAATCGCCTTGCCGATGAATTCGTGGCGGCCGAACATCGCCCAGGTGACCTCCGTCCGATCTTCGCCCATCGGCTTGAGATCGAATTGCACGTCATGCGTGGCCTTGAACGGCTTCTCGAAGTCGAGCTTGATGCGAACGCGTTCGCCCTGACGGCTCTCGACGATCTGCATGCGGCCGACGCCGACCTGCTTGTTCCCCGACCACGAATAGGTCGCGCCATAGCCCTGCGGCGTCCCTCCGTATTCGTCCTTCATATTGGGATCGAGCTTGGCCCAGGGCGACCAGTCGCGCCAATTGTGAAAGTCGTAGATGTGCCGGAAGACGGTCTCCGCCGGCGCGTCGATCGTCGTCGAGCGCGCGACGCGGAAACTATCCGGCAGGAGGGAGATATAGGCGACCAGCGCGCTGAGCAGAGCGAGGAAAAGGAGAGCGAAAATCGTCATAGCTGGTCTCCCGTTAGAGCGCGCTGCGAAAAAGTGGGAACCGGTTTTTCGCGTAAAGCGCGCGCTCTAAATCATTAGAAGCGATCACGATATCTGCGTTCAGGCGAGACCGCCTGAATGCAGCGTGATCTAGAATGCGCCGCCTGCCCGCCGACGAGCCGGCGACCCGTTTCCGCGCTCCCTGACGCAAGACGTCGCCCTCCTGGCGAAACGCTCGCGCACGGCCGCCGCCTGACGCGCCAGGCGCCAGTTTAGAGCGGCCTGCGCGATGCGCAACGCGTTGTCAGGTTTAAACGAGGCTTCCGCAGAATGTCTGGATTTTCCGGCAGGCGTCTTCGAGCACGGCGTTCGACGCGGCGTATGACACCCGGAAATTGGGGCCGACGCCAAAAGCTGAGCCCTGCACCACGGCGACTCCCTGTGTGTCCAAAAGTTCGGTCACGAAATCCTCGTCGGTTTCGATGACCTTCCCGTCAGGCGTCTTGCGGCCGATGGCGTCGGCGCAGGAGGGAAACACATAGAACGCGCCTTCCGGCGTCGGGCATTTGAGATATTTGGCCTGGTTGAGCATCGACACCACGAGGTCGCGGCGTTCCTGGAAGGCCTGGCGGAAGACGGCCAGATGGTCTTGCGGCCCTTCGAGCGCCTCGACTGCGGCCCACTGCGCAATCGAACAGGCGCCCGAGGTCTGCTGCCCCTGAAGCAGGTCCATGGCCTTGATCAGGGCGCTCGGACCGGCGGCGTAGCCGATGCGCCAGCCGGTCATGGCGTAGGCCTTGGAGACGCCGTTCATGGTCAGCGTGCGCTCGATCAGCGCCGGCTCGACCTGGGCCGGCGTGACGAATTTGAAGTCGCCATAGACCAAATGCTCGTAGATATCGTCGGTGAGAACATGCACCTGCGGATGGCGCAGGAGAACGTCTGTGACTTTCTTCATTTCGTCGAAAGCATAGGCCGCGCCGGAAGGGTTCGACGGGGAGTTGAGCACCAGCCATTTGGTCTGAGGCGTGATGGCGCGTTCGAGCGCCTCGGGCTGGAGCTTGAAGCCGTCCTCCATCCGGGTCTCGACGAAGACCGTCGTCCCGCCGCAGATCGCCACCATCTCGGGATAGCTCACCCAATAGGGCGCCGGAACGATTACTTCGTCGCCCGGGTTGAGCGTCGCGAGAAAGGCGTTGAACAGAATATGCTTGCCGCCAGTGGCGACGATCGTATCCGAGGCCTTGTAGTCCAGGCCGTTCTCCCGCTTGAATTTTTTGGCGACAGCCTCGCGCAGCGCGGGAATGCCGAGCACCGGCGGATAGCGCGTCTCGCCGCGATCGATCGCTGCTTTTGCCGCGACGCATATATGCGCGGGCGTATCGAAGTCTGGCTCGCCGACGGAGAGGCTGATCACCTCCCGCCCCTGGGCGCGCAAGTCGCGCGCTTTCTGCGTGACGGCGATCGTCGCCGAGGGCTTCACGCGCGAGAGGGCGTGGGCGAGAAGAGTCATGGGGTTGGGCTTCCTGCGGAGGGAGAGTGCGCCGCACCATAATTTGCGCGCCCAAGAGCCGCAATGAGATTTACGAAGGTGGGAGGTTTACGAGGCTCGCCGCTTCGGGTCGATCGGCGAAAACTTTCGAGACTTTCGCGCGGCTTGAGCGATGGCGCGCGCCAGACGGCTTGCTTCGCCATCCGGCTGTCATGCTTAACCAGCAAGCTGGGTTTCAGTTTTTTGTATGGAAAAACAATGGATTCAGCGTAGCGTCGCCGAATCGGCCTCGAAGAGTTGATTCAACTTGATCAAATCAATATTGCCGAATGTTAACCTGATTTCACGGTTTGCTTAAAAATTTATAAAATTTCTGAAAAGTCATGCAACTTTTTTACCCCATCCTCGTTTCTGTCTTGAGAACGCAGCGACGCGAGTTAATCGCGCGCGCGCCTTGGGGAGAGGCGCAAGCGTTACAAAGGGCGAATGCGAGAGGATCAGGGACAATGTCGCTCGTTGATAAATTTGAAGATCAGATGGAGCCGGCCTTCACACGCAGCTTCGACAGGGAGTCGGCGCGCCGCCAGTTCCGAGTTTCACTCCTTCTTGTTGCCGCGATGGCGACTGCCGCGTTCGTCCTCGGCTTCGCCCTGCCCATCAGCTCGCCTGCACAGAAGGCAACGCCCATGGCGACCGACAGCGGCGTCTTCGCCGGGCGGCTGGTGACGATCGACCGTTAATCGGTTCCGGGATTTCGCAGCAAACCTAAGAAAGCGCGCGTTGAATGACGCGCGCAATCTTTTTTCGCGATCCAGGCCAAAAAACCGGCCGCCTTTCGAGCGGCCGGTTTTTGCGTTTGCGCGACGTTGACCACCGGTTTCAAGCGCCAGCGATCACTTCTTATCCATGTGATGCTCGTGATGTTCTTCGTGCGCCGCGCCTTCCTTGGGGCCGGCGGAATCCTGGCCATGCGCCTTCTGCCAGCGCTCCATGGCTTCCGCATCATGGGCGTGCGCCGCATCCGGCGCATCGATCGCCGCATCGATTTCCACTTCGCCAGCCTTTTCGAAGACGAGCGTCATCTCCAGGCCCCAGCCCACCTCAAGATGCTTCTTGATGTCGAGGAGCGCGACATAAGCGCCGCCGGGCGCGAGCGTGAGCTTCGACTTGGGCGGCAGAACGATCGGCGTGATCAGGTCGAGCTTCTTGGCGTCGCCATGGATCTCGGCCTTGCCGAACTTTTCCGATTTGACGGCGATCAGCTTGTCCGGCGTCGCGCCATTGTTGTGCAGCATCGCATAGAACTGCGCCTTGTTGTCGCCGTCGACCGGCGCGCGGAGCCAGGGATGCTCCACTTTCAGATTGCCAACGTCATATTCATGCGCCGAGGCTGTTCCGCGTGAGGCGAAGAGCCCGAGCGCCGTCCCCGTCAAGAGAGTCCCTCCGGTCAGCAAAAAATCACGCCGCTTTAACATCTGGCTTCTCCCTTTCTGCGCCGGACTGTTCTCCGCCGGCCTTGCTGCATCATGACGAACGACGCATCCCTCCAAAACTGTCGCGCGAAACTCGCGCTTGCGACAATGTGGCGCGCCGGAGCGCGCTGCGAAAAGCCCAAAGGCAGGGCGACCTAATGCGAATGCAAACTGATCTCGACGTAGGGTTCACGGGCGAATTCGGCGACAAGCCCAGCCAATTTCTGGGGGGTGCCGTCGTCAGAGGCGAAAGTGCGGAAGCGCGCCCGAATATAGCCCGAACGGTCGACGACAAAATGCGCCTCTTCAATCTCCTCTGACGGCACCACATTAGGGTAGCGATTGATCACCGAATAGGCGATCTCGACCGCCTTGGGATGAACGGGCTCCCGGCCTTTCGCCTCCTGCGGACAGGACGCATCATAGATCGTCACATGGTTCGCGCCCGCGGCTTTCGCGGCCTCATGCGCGATCTTCACGCTTTCGGCGCGCTCCTTTGGATCGCCGTTCGGCGACCCACAGCGCGCGAAGGAGATCAATGTCGGGACGCCGCGCAGCCTGTAGAGCGACGTCACGTCCTCCTGCGGATCGATGAGCGCGAAGTCGGGCGCGATCAGCCATTGAATCATCGGCTGAACGCTCATGAAGCGCGCGCGGTTCGAATAGGAGATCATCAGAAGGAAGTTGATCACGTCCCACCGATCGTCGACGTCGAGCTGATCGCCAAAACCCGGCATGACACCGCTTTGCCCGCCATGAGTCAGCCAGTGGAAAATGTCCCCGATCGTATGCGTGCCGACGTGGGGAGCCGTCAGATCGGCGGGCTGCACGGGGAGCCCTTTCGCGTTTTTGAGATCCTTGGCGAGCGGACCATTGCCTTCGCCCTGATCGCCGTGGCAGGCGATACAGTTTTCCTTGAAATGCTCGAGTCCGCGCGTGACCGATTCCGCCGTGTAGTCCTGCGTCGGATCGTCGTAAGTATCGGTATAGGCCTCAGTCGCAAAGGACACTGCGAGCGAGATCAACGCCGCGGCGGAGACAGCCGGCGTCGCATAAAGACGATACTCGCGCGTTCTCGGCGTCCACCAAACCAGCGCGGCGATTATTGCAAGAACGACGCCCCCAATGCCCCACCACCAGATGGTGCTGAACATCGCCGGGTTTTGTCCCCACGTCGCATCGTAGGACAGCCGAAACGGCAGCGGCCAATAGAGACTGGTCTCATGCGCGGCCGGCGTAATGACCGCGATGTAGCCCGCGATCGACAGCAGTAACAGCGCGAAGACCGATTCCCCTGCCCCGACCTTGCCGTACCAGGCCACATTGAATTCGCCTTCAGGCCGTCGCGTGATGTAACGCGCGAGCGCCAGCGCCGCGAGCAAAACGCCGCACAGACATAGTAGCTTCAGCGTCAACATCCGGCCGTAGGTCGTCGCCAGCATATTGGGAATGCTGCCGACGTTCTCCCAGGCGATCGCAAATCCGGAGACGGCGACGATCGCCATGGCGATTTTAGCGATCAAGGACCAACGTTCCGCGAGCTGCGCCGCGACCTCCGGCGGCTTCCCGCGCGCCGTGAACATCCACCACACGAGCCCAAGCAATCCGCCAAGCCAGGTGAGGCCGGCGGCGGTGTGGAGAAGGAAGCTCGCCTGCGTCCAGCGCGGCAATCCGTCATCGACCGCATGGCCGGTCACCGAAACGACGGCGACGAGAACGACGCCGACCCACAGCGTCACCCGATCGAGCATTTCTGAAGCGATGAAGAGCCGCGCCGCCGTGAGACCTGTAAAGAGAAACGCGATCAGTTGCGTCGCAATCCAAGCGTTCCCGACAGTGGTGCTGACGGCAAATTCCGACAATGTGCCGAAGTCAATCGGACGATCGGCGGGAAAGATCGAGAGCGCAGTGACATAAAGCAGCGCAAAGCCGAAGAGGGCGCGCATCAACGCCAGCGCCGCCACGGCCGGCTTGAAACGCGCGCCGTCCTCGTCGATGAGGCGCGGCAGGAGCAGAAGTCCGACCGCAAGCGCGGACGGCAAGCTCAGGAGGAAGCGGATGGCCGCTAGAGAGAGATACATTTTTCTATCGCCCGAAGTCCTGTGGCGTTCATCTCCTTAGCTCGCGCCAGGATGCGAAAACGAGCGGCGCGTTGCGCGCCGGCCATTCGCGCGGATGAGCCTATTTCGCGTCGACCGTGAACTCATAGTTCCCTTCGACGATGTGGCCGTCGCTGGAGAGCACACGGTAGCGGACGATATATTTGCCGGGCGCGAGGTCCGGCGAATTCGCCGTCAATTCCCGCGGCTTGCCGGGAACGCCAGTATTGCCTTCGCCAAGAATTTTTCCGTCAGGCGTCTCGATGGTGATCTTCGAATATGGCGGCTCGACTCCGCCGCCGAACCTCAATTTGATCGTTTTCGGCGACGCCGCCACATGCTCCTTCGACGAAGGCGTCGCATCGACCAGGAAGGAATGCGCGAAGGCCGACGTCGCTCCCGCAATCAACAGAACGACGGCCAAAGCGCCGACGACAGCGAAGTTGAAGCCCGCCCGACGGCGTGCGCCCATTGGCGAAGTCTTGACAGCGTTGGTCATGGCGCCTCCCTGGAGGCATGCGCCTCCTCTTTCGTTTTTTGAGATGTTGCTGCGCTTCGCTGCGTTCAAGACGCGGCGACGCCGGCGGCGTCCTTCTTCTTTGAGGAAGGATGGGTATGTTTCCAATAAACGAAAACGATGCCGGCGATGAGCACTGCGCCGGCGATCTGCGGCACCCAGGCCCAAAGGGTCTCGCCGACCATGAATTTGAACTCCGAGGTCTCCTGCTTGCCGTCCGGGCGCGTCAGGGTGACGAGGCCGATGTAATGGCCGTTGTTCTTGAAGTCGTGCTGTAGGTTGAAGGTGCCCTTGCTGTATTTCGTCGCAGGACGATAGACCTCGGTCAGCGCCTCGAGGTCGGTATCCTTCGTGATCGGCGTCAGCGGGTCGCGAATGATCCGCAGTTCGAGCGGCATGTCGCGGAAGGCCGGATTTTCGATATCGAACACGAGAATGGTCGGGCCGGCAGTCGGGATTTCAGCGCAATATTCGCTGCGCGATTTGCCAGGCTGATAGGCCGTGATGTGGATCATATCATAGCCGAACATGACCATGCACATATTGCCCATCGTCATCGCTTCGGGGCCGGCGCCGCCTTCCGCCGATAACGGGCCCGACCACGCCAGCGAGAACAGCGCCCCGAGAACTGCGGCTGCGAGGCTACGCCATTTCTTCATTTCCATCCCTCTATCGATTGTGATTTCAGAGCCGTCGCTGATCATGGCGACCTTCGTGAACTCTGTCTCCTCTATAGCGGATTTTAGGCTCGCGGCTCCATTTTTGTCATCGCATTCGCATCGCGCGGACGCCGAACGCTGATCATCCACTTTTGACAAATGCCACAAAATGACGCGAGCGAAATCAGCGGCAAAATTTGCGTCGAAAAGACGCACCACTGCTTTCGCGCGAACCATCGCGCCACGACATCTTTTTTGGTCGGTCCGTTGCGCGCGCCATCGGCAGGAGCCTGACGCCATGCCGAAGATCATCGAGCGCCGACGCGCGGAAAGACCCTGCCGCTGCTCCGCCCTTCGCTCACTGCGCATAGCCGCCCTGCGCTGTTCAATAAAAAACCCCCGGCTTTATCGGCCGGGGGCTTTTCGTTTGATCCGTGCTTATCGCTTAGGGCATGTCGCCGGCGACGAACTTCGGAATCACCGGACCGCCGATTTCAGCCGCGAAGCGGCGTCCCGTCGGCGAGAAGAACAGCAGCAGGCCGCCGATCTGGCTGTCGGTGTCGTAAGCCAGGTCAGACAGACGCTCGATGTCCCAGCGCGCGTCCTGGACCTTCACCGCGATTTCCTTGGTCTCGCCCGGCGCG
>NZ_JBFWVN010000091.1:0-7620 GCF_050246715.1 Methylocystis sp. | reverse complement strand
GGCCTTGGCGTCGTTTCGGGCGGAAAAATCCGACGCCTCGGCAGGCTCTTGGCGGCCGATTTCGGATCCAAACGCCCGGCAATCCGGGCCTCTCGAATCATGTCCGATAAGCGCAGATTATCGGACACAGCAAAGAGAAGACAAGCAGGGCGGATATGGCGCAAATATTAAGCATAAAGCGCCGCCAGAACTTGCCGCCGGAGTCGATCTGAGGGACGATTCCACGCATGTTGGAAATCGATTCGGCCGCAGTTTTGGATGCCCCATCTTCGTCGCGCACGCCGAAGAAGCGGCGTGCGCTGACCGGCAGCGATGAGGCGCAAAACCCCCGAAAATCCATAGAAGTCCAGCCGCTGCCGCGCTGGGTGACAGCTGGCGCCAGTGCGGAACGCGACAAGCCAGACCGCGCGGCTGACGCGCAGTTTTTCGCCGGCGCAGCGCTCGCGCGGCTCGACGTCATTATGCGCAGTGGGGAGGGCGGCGCTGGACCTGTCTTCGTCGGCGCATTGCGTCAGCGTCTGGCGCTTAAAGCCGCTGCGACCTGCGCGCGTCTCGCGCGGCTGCGCGAGGACGAAGCGGCGCTGCGCGACGCCGAGCATCTTTCCGGCGTTGGCGCCGAGACCAGCCCCGCCGGACGATTGCATCGCCTGTGGCGGTTGTTTGCGTCGCCTTGCCTTAGGCTCGACACGACCATGCTGCGCGGAGCGGCGGCTCTCGTCGGCCTGCCGGAGAACGCCGTTCTCGACGCGCTCGCTGACGCGATCCGCGACGTCGTCGCCAGGTCGGCGCATCCGCTTGCAGCAGCGACAAACGCCAGCGCCGCCGCGGCGGAATTGCTCGAAGACGCGCCCGCCGTCGATGTCGAGATTTTGGCGCTCTTTCTATCGGATTTGGTCCTGGCGAAGCAGCTTGGCTGGGAACGGCCAGTCCCCCTTATCGCGACCGCAATAGGGCATTTGTCGTTGCGCCGCGGCGCAAGCGGCAAGCGGCCGCGCCCCGGCGACGTCGACTGGGCGAAATCGACGGTCGCCGCCTCAGCGTACGCCGCTCTCGATGCGGCGGTTCTCGCGGCCGATCTGGCGCGTCGGTCGGAACGGCTCCTCGCCGCAGCGCCAAATTTACGCGCCAAGGGCGCTCTGCGCGTCGTCGAACTGCTGCTTGCCGACGATGCGGTCGCGCCGGCGCGCGCCGCGCGCGTGGCGGGACTCTCTGATCGCGCCAGTCGGCGTCTTTTCGAACGCCTCGTCGAACTCAACGCCGTGCGCGAACTCTCCGGGCGCCAGAGCTTCCGGCTGTATGGTCTCTAAAGCGTCGCCAAGCAAAGTGGATCCGGACTCGGCGGCGGTGGGGCTCAACAAAGAAAGTTCGGCGACTCGAGCGCCGCTCAGGGCCTTCGGGTGAGGGTTAGGCGTCAAAAGAAGCGATGTGAGGCAACTGTGGGCCGAACCAAAAACGGCGCATGTCATACGAGCGAGTCTCATGAATCATTTGATTCTGGTCTCGTCGATCTGCCGGAGGCAGCGCGCTGGCGGGAATGGATGGGGCGCGTCGAAGCCGTCACCTTCGCGGCGCGGAGTCCCGTGCCGAGAGAAGCGCTTGCACGGCTTGTCGGATCGACGTGCAATCTCGACGACTTAATCAGGGAAATCCGCGACGAATTGCGCGCGCGGCCCTATGAGCTCGTCTTTGTCGCCGGCGGCTACCAACTGCGCACAAAGTCGCGTTTCGCGTCAGCGATCCGGGCGGCGAGCGGCGACAACTTGCGGCATGCAGGCGCGCCGGAGCTGACGCCGACGGAAATTTTGGCCGTCACGGCGATCGCTTATCTGCAACCGGCGACCCGCGCCGAGCTTTCGCGGCTTGCCGCGCGGGAGATCAGCCGCGACGTGATCGGAGCGCTCAAACGCCATGGGCTGATCGACGGCGCCTTGCGCGCGCCGGAACCCGGCGCGCCATTCGCTTATGTCACGACAAAGAAATTTTTGGAGGTCTTTGGGCTCGCGTCGTTGCGCGATCTCCCCGACCTCGAGCGGTTCGAGGATGCTGGGCTTCTCGAGCGACCTCTTTGTTCCGATGATCTCGACGGCATGCTGGGTCTTCGCGAAGAAGAGGCGCCGTTCGAAGACGAAACAATTGAGCAGGAATTTGAGCGGGCGCCCCGTTAGATGGCCCTGGGCAGGGCGAATGATGCACGACGTGGTCATCATCGGCGAGGAGCACAATGGCCTTGTCTGCGCCGCCTACCTGGCTATGGAAGGTTCGATCTGCTCCAGGAACCGAATGTAATGTTCGGGCAAACCGCGCGCTCGCGCGCCCTCCCGCAACAGGGTAAGGTACCAGAGCGACGGCTTGTGGTCGTCTTGATCGCCCTGGGCAATGTAGGCCAGGGCCGCTAGCCTCGTGCCGCTGATGTCTTCGGCATCGAGCGACAGTGGCCGATAACGCCACCACGGAACGCCCTCCATGGCGCCCACACGAATAAGGTCTCGCCGTGTGATCTTGTAGAGGACGCCCCAAACCTCCGCCGCCGGATCGGCGGACAAATTAGCATAGATGGCTCTGCCTCTGGGCGGCGCTCTGAGGTTGAATCGCAGCCGGTATCCCCGACCCGCCCTGGGCGCCACTCGCGAGGACACACGCCGCGCCAGTCGCGAAACGCGCTATCGTGCATATTAGCGCCATAGGCGAAGTACCAGATTTCCTCGCGAGACGATCCGATGAGGCGGATGCCGCGCAGGCGATACAGGCGCCAGGATAGGGTCCATGAGCTCAAATAGCTGCAGTAACGCATGCGAACCGGCGCATTTTTACAATCAAGCGCAACGTAACACACTGGCTGGCAAACACCCCGTGGCGGCGACGCTAACCCTGCGCGCCATGATCGAATTCTCGATATCGGCCGGTCCAGCCGATATAAGCACGTTGCACGCCATTTTCAGGAATGCGCCAGTCTCGCTTCCTCGATCGCTGATTTCGGAAAATGGGAGACGCATGAGACCTTCGCCGCGAGAATTCGCGGAAGGCACTGGAAGAAAAGTTCTTTTTGGAGTCTTATGAACTGAGAATTTTCTTGGCGCGGCTTCAAAAGAAATGGCACCTAATGACGGACGACCGGCATCGATGGAAAGCTGTCATTGCGCGACGCGCTCACCAATGACAGCGTTTCCGCTAGAAGCGGAAAATCACGTAAGGTTTCCTGAGCACCGCACGGATTCACTAAAACTGCTGTTTCAGCCCCACGAAAAATCCTCGGCGCGGTCCATATTGGGGAGCGAATACGCCGATCCCGGAACCATCCCGCAACTGGTAAGCGTGGTCGAGGACATTGACGATGTCGAAGCGGAAGGTCAGTGGCTTATCGAAGACAGTTCCAATCTCACGCCAAAGGCTCAGATTGACCTGCGTGTAGGGCGATACATGCGTCGTGTTGGCGAAGCCGCTTCGCAATCCACTGCCGTAGATCATGCTGACGGAGCCGCGCGTCCCACAAAGGACGTAGGACGCGCCCGCCGATCCGGTCCATGTTTGCGCGTGATCCGTATAGATGTAGTGGCGCGAGATGTAATCGAACTCATCTGAATCGAAGAGAAATTGGTTCGACGTGACCAACGTCCCGCGTTGTCGCGCCCAGGCGAGATTGGCATAGGCGCGAAAATCGCCTTGCGAGAAAAGAGTCTTGAATTCGACGCCGGTGTTATAGGCGCGATCGTAATTGAAAGCCGTTTGGACATAGGCCTGGCCGAACTGGCCGTCATCCAAAAGATTTCGCGCGCGCTTGTAATAGACGTCCAATCCGGCTTCGAGTTCGGGCGTCAGTCGCTGCATGATCCCCGCGTCGAAATAATTCGACCTTTCGGGGCGAACCGGGCTCGACAAGGGTATCGCCGGCTGTTCAATCGTATTGTTGTAAACGGCGAGGTTCGTCGGCGCGGACAGCGCCTGAGGGGGCGGAGTAAAATAGCGCGCATAGGCAACATGGAATGTCGCGCCCTCGATTGGCTTGAAGACGATCGACGCGCGGGGGCTCAACTGATTGGCGGAGACATACTGCCACATCTGATCGAAACGCAGACCGGCGTTCAGCGTCAATGCATCGGCGATTTTCCATTCGTCTTGAACATAGCCCCCGGCGATCCAGCCAAGCTTGGCGCTTGGGTCATAGGCGGCAACCGGCGTATCCAGCGGATCGCCATCCTCGTCGACCGGCAGGACAGACGAAGAATTCACCACCTTGGTCTTTTCGCCGCTCACGATAAAGCCGGCTCTCAACGTATGGCTGTCTGCGACCCGATAGGCGACGTCACCCTGTAAGCCGTTCACAAATCCGCTTCGATAGACATTTGAGGCGATGCCATTGAAAATGAGATCGCCGATCTGATCGGGAACGTAATGGACGGTCGAGTCGCGCGAAAAGTATGAGAGCTGCGCTTCGATATTTCCGACAGACTTCGACAGCGCCAGAACATTGTAAAAGGTGCGTTCTGTCTGGTTCTCGTTAAGCTTGGCGGAGTCGAAATAATCTAGGCCATAGGCTGCATATTGCGGCTGCTGGCTGGGGTTGTTCGGAATTTGGTAGCCCGCGACCGACGTCCCGGTGATGAAACTTAACTTCGTGGCCTCATCGATTGCATAGGATGCAAAGCCAAAGAATTTGCCTTGTCGCGTTCGATCATGCAGCGCTTCGTGGCTGGGCGTCAGATTTTGAAGACCGAGATTGTTCATGATCAAGCGACCGGAGGCGAATATCTCCCAGCGGCCGATCTTTGCGCCATATTCGAAAGGGGTCTGACCGGTCGCGTGGCTGCCGCCGTAGAGACTGACGCTGCCGCCGGGCGTCGACGGAGGCGTGCGAGATATGATGTCGACGAGGCCCGCCGTGCGCAGACCATATTGTGCAGGCAGCGCTCCGGTGACGAGGGACAGCGAGCCGACAAAGCCCGTGTCCATCACTTGCCCGAACCCGGACACGCCGTCCGGCAGCAAAATGCCGTTTATGCGATATTGAACGTTGGCGTGTTCGTTGCGGACGTGAAAATTACCGCCGGCAGCCGAGTCCTGCGTGACGCCAGGACTTTGCAGGAGAATCTGATCGATCGTCGTCTGATTGCCCTGCGGCAGGGTCTCAATAGACTGGCGATCGAACATGTAAACGTTCGTCCCGATTTTCGGCAAAAGGCGTTCCAGGCGCGCCTGCCGTTCGTCAATCGATGACGGCTGAGCCGAGGGTGCGTGACGCTGCGCCTCCCGAAAAATCGGCGACGTGGAAGCGGGGGGCCGAGGCGTCGCGGCGGCGCTGTGACGCGGCGTTGCGGCGCGAAGCCGACTCTTGGCTCCGACTTCGATCGTCGGCAGCGCCTGTTGAGCCTTGGCCGGCGCATAGATGAAAAGCAAGACGGCGGCTATCTGGAGCAAACTCCGGCTGCGCAACTCTGGCATCTGACTTATCCGGGTAATAGGTGCATTAGCAGATGTTATAATATAACATTACAGCACAGTGTCCAGCCGGCGCCTGCTTCGGGTCAGAGGAAGCCGTTAATGGCGCGTATTAGGAGCGTCTGCTTTCTTCGAACATAGACATTGATGGCCCGAGAACATCCGGCGCAATGTCCCGAGTGTCAGTGGACATCGGTAGGTGAGAATCTGACGGTTCGGGTCGCGATGGGCGTGATAATTGAGAAATTAGCTCCAACTTTTTCATCTTCGACCATTTATTTTGAGAATTTGCACGGCAATCCGTAGCGGCGTGCACGAGCTGCTCAAATCGCTTTCGATACAATTGCGCGCGGCTGGTGCCGCTGCTGTCGCGTTGGCGCAAATTCTCATTTTTGACGCCCATTTTTCGGCCGCGTCTATGAGGAATGGTTGAGCGGCAAATTCATCAATTTCTCACCTTTCGATGTTTCGTGACAGAGGGATCCTGCGCCTTGCTCTCCTGAAAATAACTCAGAGCGACATTGAACAGTACCAACGCCGCGATGACCGCGGCCTCCAGCTGCTCGCCGATGGCAATCTGTAAAAAAATTGCCGCCTCGAGCATCCATGGGACAAGCTGCCACAACTCGGAGGCGATCTTGAGCAGGAAGGGCTTTTCACGCTCGACGATTTCGCTTCTGCCGAACTGCGCAAGACGTCGCTCCGCCTCCTGGGAGGAAAGCCCGTTAGCGTCCGTGGAAATCATTCTTGCTATGGCGCGCGGCGCGTACGCGGAAGTCTTGCAGATCGTGTGGCATCCCCAAATCAGGCTTACAGCAGTTCTCTGTCGTGTTTTTCATTTAGACGCTTTGTCATCTGCGTCGGCTTATGGAAGCGCGAATGCTAGAAGGTCGCGCCTTTCGGGCGGCCTTCGCTGCGATCAATATTCGTTCTGCGGCGAGGCGCTGCCTTACATTCCCGATCTGATCTCTGAGGCCGCTTGCGCGAGAAACTCGTCCATGTGGCGGCGAATCTGATGTTCGGACTGCCGAACGCCAGCGACGGCGAAATCCTTCATGACGCGGTTGATTACGACGTCGTCCGCGTTCGTCGCGGTTACGGCGGTGACAAGTTCTTCGACATAGGCCGTGGCGGCGCGGCCTGACGCGCCAAGCTGTTCGACGGCCCAAAGTCCGAGGAGTTTGTTGCGTCGCGCCTCGGCGAGAAAATGCAACTCCTCCTCATGCACGAAGGTATTTTCGAAGGATTCCTCTCGTTGATTGAACATGCTCATCACTGGCCTCATTTTTCTTTGCGCCCGGCCCGGAGAGAAAGTCTTCGGAAGCCCGCGCCGCGAAGATCGGCGCTGCGAACTCGGAGCGCCGGAGCGTTCAACGATGCTTCTCGAACAAAGCGCCGAGATTACGTCGTCAGACGATAGTTATATTGCTCGCATGTTTCGCGCCTGTTGCAGAAGGCGGCGGCACTCCGCGCGGTTCGCGTCATCGGCGGGGAGCTGTCCAAACAACCGGGGCCAAGTCTGATTGATTACTGGTTCATTGTTGCAAGTGTTCACTAATCGCCAGTTTCGGCCTGTCCAAACGCGCTTCATGGGGTCATCGGAGAATCTTCCCAATATCGTACGTTAAGGTCGACCAAACAAACTTCGGAGCCCTTATTTCATCTTGGTGCGTGGCTCTCGCAATGAAACGCGGGCTTTTTGCCATCCTAGACCAAAATGTCGCGCGATCGTTAGGTCGCGCAACTATCTGATAAAGATTTCCTTTTCGCTTAGCGTACGTTTGTGGGAATTCTCTGTCATGACCCCATGTTAGGTTTTCGCGAAGAAGAGGGGCCGTTCGAGGACGAAACAATCGAGTAGAAATTTTAGCGGGCGCCCCCGTTAGATCGCCTTGGGCTGGGCGAATGATGCACGACGTGGTCATCATCGGCGCGGGGCACAATGACCTTGTCTGCGCCGCCTACTTGACTATGGCGGGCTCGATCTGCTCCAGGAACCGAACATAGTATTCGGGCAAGCCGTGCGCTCGTGCGCCCTCCCGCAACAGAGCAAGGTGGAGACCTTCTGTAATCGGTCAACGGTCTCTCCTTGGGGTTTCTCTCGTCGTCTGCGGGTTTCACGCTTCTGTCCGCGGTCGCCGCGCAGGGCGCCGCATTCTGGGCGGTTCGATCAGCGGGTTTGAATGC